>JBEKHQ010000404.1:0-4241 GCA_050012195.1 Bryobacteraceae bacterium
TTGACCACCAGCGATCCTCTTTTCAGCGCGACGCGCGTCAATCCTCCCGGCACGATGGTGATCTTGTCGCCATAAAGAATG
Source organism: Bryobacteraceae bacterium (assembly GCA_050012195.1). Taxonomy (GTDB): domain Bacteria; phylum Acidobacteriota; class Terriglobia; order Bryobacterales; family Bryobacteraceae; genus Palsa-89. The sequence continues at coordinate 82 of JBEKHQ010000404.1, forward strand.
TAGGGCCGAAGGTCGACATGCCGGGGTTCGACGTGGCCATCCAGGAAGCAGGGCGCTCGGGAGAATTCAAGCGTGGGCTGAGCGATGTAGTTGCGCGGGTCGGCCTGAATGCGCGCGCGGAATTCCTCACGCTCCGCGGCCGTGCTGTAGGGACCCATCAGCATCCCATATCCACCCGATTCCCCCACAGCCTTAACCACATATTGATCCAAGCGTTCCAGCACATGCTCGCGCTGCAGACGGTCGCTGCACAGAAACGTCTCGACGTTCGCGAGCACGGGATCTTCGTTCAGAAAATATTTGATGATCTTGGGAACGTACGCATAGAGCGCCTTGTCGTCGGCCACGCCGGTGCCGAGCGCGTTGGCGAGGGTGACATTGCCGGAGCGGTAGGCGTTGAAAAGTCCGGCCACGCCCAGAGTGGAATCCGAGCGAAACGCCAGCGGGTCGACGTAGTCGTCGTCCACGCGCCGGTAGATGACGTCGACGCGCCGCAAGCCCGCGGTGGTGCGCATGTACACGATATTGTCGTGCACGGCCAGATCGCGGCCCTCCACCAGTTCGATGCCCATCTGGCGCGCGAGAAATGCGTGCTCGAAATAAGCGGAGTTGTAGACGCCTGGGGTCAGCAGGACGATATTGGGGTCGGGCCGGCCATCCGGCGCAACCGCGCGCAATGTCGCCAGCAGGGCCTCGCTGTAATGGTCGATGGGACGGATGCCCGCAGTCCGAAACAATTCCGGGAAGATGCGTTTCATCACCTGGCGCGAAGTCAGCATGTAAGAGACGCCGCTGGGGACGCGCAAGTTGTCCTCCAGCACCACAAAGCTGCCGTCGGAAAGGCGAATCAGGTCGGTGCCGACCACGGTAATGTAGATGTTTTTGGGAACCGTCAATTCGCGCATCTGACGCCGGAAATGTTTGCACGAATAAACGATCTCGCGCGGCACAACGCCGTCGCGCAGACAGCGTTCGTCCCCGTAAATGTCGCGCAAGAACAGATTCAGCGCGACGATGCGTTGGGTCAGGCCGCGCTCGATGGGCTCCCATTCGGCGCTGGTGATGATCCTCGGAAGTAAATCGTGCGGGAAGATCCGCTCGGTGCCCTCCTCGCGGCCATACACGGTGAAGGTGATGCCCTGGTGTAGGAAGGAAATGTCGGCCGCCTGTTTGCGGTGGCGCATTTCTGCCAGGGGGAGTTCGAGCAGGAGTTCATGCAAGGCCGCATAATGCGGGCGCGGCACGGCTTCCGATTCGAACATCTCGTCATAGGCTTGGTCCAGCCAGTAGTTCTGAAAGCGCGCGTGGCCGAGTTGCGAGGTGTCGAATGCGGGTGGCATGATAGGCCCTCTTCGACGGGGAAGGACTTGGCCAGTTTACCATGCGGGACGCGGCGCGGGATTCTTCCTAAACCGTCCACCGCGCGCCCGTGAGGCGCTCGGATAGCTCCCAGAGTCGCCGCGCGGCGGACTCATCGTGCGCCGGTTTTGGAATCGGCACAAGCACCGGATCTCCCTTCATCCCAAGAAAACGATCCGGCCCATAGTAGCTACCCTGCGCCGCATCCAGCGCGGTGGCCGCGCGCAGCGTGGGGAGCGCTCCGTGAGCCGCGTCCTGCGATGCGATCCCGGCGAAGATCCTCTCGGCCAGGCTCTGATCGGGTCTCGCTGGTCCGGTCCTCTGGAGATTCGTGCGCGCATACCCGGGATGAGCCGCGTTGCTTACCAGCTTGATGCCCGCGGCCGCGCAACGGCGCGCCAACTCCAGCGTGAGCATGAGATCGGCCAGTTTCGACTGGCAGTACGCCTTCCACGGTCCGTAGGATTTCTCCCACTGCAGGTCGTCGAAGTTGATCTTCTTCAGCCCCATATTGGCGGCTCCGCTGGATACGGTTGTGACTCGCGGCGATTCGGCGCGCTGCAGCGCCGGCATCAACAACATAGTGAGAGCGAACGGTCCCAGGAAATTGGTTCCGAACTGCCGCTCGAAACCGTCCTCTGTCGCCTGCCGCGTGGGCACCGACATCACGCCGGCGTTATTCACCAGCAGATCGAGCTTCGCTTCGCCCACGACTTTCGCGGCAAACGCCCGCACGGATTTGAGACTCGCCAAATCCAGCAACTCGAAGCGCACTTCGGCCTTTGGGAGTTGGCGCCGAATCTGCTCCACGGCATCGCGCCCTTTGGCCTCCGTCCGCGCCGTAAGAACAACCGCGCTCCCGGCGCGCGCCAGATCGAGCGCCGTGTTCCAACCGATCCCGCTGTTCGCGCCCGTGACGATTGCCAGCTTGCCCTGCTGAGATGGAATATCCGAGATTGTCCACTTTGCCATGGTTCACATCCTCCATTTTATGAGTGCGTATTCACTCATGATTGCTCCCTGATTAGCGTTTGCGGACGAGGCCCGCCCACAGCATTTCGAACCCACGGGTTCGGTACACCTCCGCCTGCTTGGGGTGCTCGCGAATCAACTCCATGGTCGTATCGGCCAAAGCGCTCATGGTGGCCGTGATAAAGCGCCGCGGAAGATCTTGTAGGATGTGCTGCGCGGCTGCGTCGTCGGTCATAGTTTGAATCTCGGCGAATGGCGCCGACCCCGCCGACTTGGATTCCTGAGTCAGTCCGCTCCAAACCTCAATTTGTTTCAAAACCCTGTGCTGTGGTGGGTTGGAGACGCCCCATTCCACATACTGATCCCACACATGCTGCAATCGAAGACGCACACTCTTCTTGCGCGGAAAGCGAGACATCATGGCGTCCGCCATTTCGAGCTTGATATCGCGATATAAGGCATTCACCAGATCGTCCTTGGTTTTGAAGTAGGTGAATAACGTGCCCTCCGCCACTCCCGCCGCGCTGGAAATGGCCGATGTCGCGGCTCCCAGCCCGCGCTCGGCGAAGACCCGCGTGGCTGCGGACAGAATGGCGTTGCGCTTATCCTCGCTTATCGGTCGGGCCACTATAAATGAGTATACACTCACTGAAGGGGGCAAGTCCACACCGTTCCGATTGCCGTCGACGCTGGTTCGGGATCGGGCTGGCTCGCAATGTGATATAACCTAGCGGGAACAGGAGAGGGTGCATATGTCAGTTGCGCGCGTTCTGGCTTTAGTTGCTCTTTCGAAACTGCTGCTGGCCGGCGATGGGGCTACTCACGCTGATTGGCCCAGCTACGGAGGAACGTTTGCCGCTTGGCGCCACAGCGCTCTCAAGCAGATCGACACCGGAAACGTCAAGAACCTGATTCCTGCTTGGGTGTTTCAGACCGGCGATTATGAGAACGGCCTCCAATCCACGCCGATCGCGGTCGACGGCATATTGTATCTGTCCACTTCCAACAGTTGGGCGTTCGCTCTGGACGGCGCCACCGGCCGTCTGCTCTGGGAATATCACTACAAGTTCGCCACCGATGTTCGCATGCTGCCCTACGGAAATCAAAATCGCGGAGTGGCGGTTTCGCACGGACTGGTGTTCATGGGCACGGCCGACAATCATCTGGTCGCGCTGGATCAAAAGACCGGCCAGGAAGTATGGAAGGTGAACATCGAAGATTCCCGGCAGTGCGGTTGTAATACCACGGGCGCGCCGCTGGCCATCAAGGATATCGTCGTTGCGGGCGTGACGGGCGGTGATTCGGCGCACCGCGGATATCTGACCGCGTTCGATGCCAAGACCGGACGCCTGCGCTGGCGCTTCTACACGATTCCGGGTCCCGGCGAACCGGGCCACGATACCTGGAGGGGCGACACCTGGAAATTCGGCGGCGGTTCAACTTGGATGACCGGTTCTTACGATCCGGAGCTCGACCTTCTCTATTGGGGCGTCGGCAATGCTTCTTCCGATCTGAACGGATCGAAACGGAAAGGCGACAACCTCTACACCGCCAGCATCGTCGCGCTCGATCCGGACACGGGGAAACTCAAATGGCACTTCCAGGAAGTTCCCAACGATGTGTGGGATTTCGACGCCGCCTTCGAACAGATCCTGGTGGATCTTCCCATCGGCGGGCGAACGCGGAAAGTAATGTTGCATCCGACCAAAGGCGGTTACATATGGATGCTGGACCGGGCGACGGGCGAGTTCCTGAAAGCTTGGCCGTTCGCGAAGAATATCAACTGGGTGGCGGGCATCACCGAAACCGGCAAACTGGCTGGACGCGTG
>JBEKHQ010000405.1:0-4240 GCA_050012195.1 Bryobacteraceae bacterium
CGAGTGCAGCATACCGTAGGCCTCGGCGACGTTCCGCGGCTCGAGAACCAGCCTGCCGTTTTGGCGGCCGTCCATCGCGCCGGCGCCGACGACGTGGTGGACCGCCTTGCGGATCGATTGGACACCCAACTCGGCCCCACTTGGCCCGGAGGCGTGGAGGTGAGCTTCGGACAATGGCAGAAGCTGGCGCTGGCCCGCGGATTCATGCGCGATCACCCGCTCCTGCTGGTGCTGGACGAGCCGACCGCCGCGCTGGACGCCGAGACCGAGCACGCGTTGTTCGAGCGCTACGCTTTCGCTGCCCGCGATTCGGCGCCCGATGGTCGCATCACCATCCTGGTGTCGCACCGATTCAGCACCGTGCGTATGGCCGATCTGATCGTGGTGCTGGACGGGGCGCGCGTGGTCCAAGTCGGCTCGCACGAGGCCCTTATGGCGAAGGGCGGACAGTACGCGGAACTCTACGGCATCCAGGCCGCGGCGTATCGCTGAACAGCCCGGCACTTCTGGCTCCCCGAAGTTCCCAAATGTCGTTCTAACATGCTATTGTCAATGATAAACGACAAAGCCGCTCCGGGTGGAACATGGATCGATACACCGTATTTAAGCAAACCGGTACTCACGCCGACGTGCTGGCCGCCATCGGCGCCGCCGATGTCCTGCGTCACCTCGAACCGCGCATCGTCGAATTCGAGGATCGCTTCGAAGTCCAGCTTCGAACGCCGCTCCATCCTTCGGATCTGACCGCGGTCGATCCCGGCTTCTCGTATCTCCTGCGGCCGAAAAAGACCGCTCCCAGTCTGCCTCCCGAGCGAATCGTTCAAACTCACCCCGGCCTGGATGGCGCCGGCGCAGCGGTAACTACCGCCGAGAACCGCATGTACTCCATACTGGGCCTGATGAAAGCCTATGGCGGGCCGAATCGGGTCTTCTCGCGCTTCGCAAAAATGAGGCGGGACAAATGGGAATCCAGAGTATGGGAGTGTTTCCAGGGCCGGCCCGACTTCGTTTTCTCTTCACCCTTAGTTCAACTGTTCAACCCCCACGCGGCGAAAGGTTATGCTCTGCTCAAGCCGCGAGGCACCAATCGAAACGACAAATCCAAGGACCGTTGGGCGCAGCCGTTCGTCGAGTGGCTCCGCTTTCGCGGATATTTCGAGGGGTGCGCCGGGTGGTTCGCATCCGGAGACCTGCGCCTGTTCTCTCCAATCCCCGCGGATGTGCCCTATACACAGTTCTCGGCCGCTGCCGCGGCATTCCGGGATCTTAGGTTGGGGGGGACCGGCGTGAAGATGGATTGCCGGGCAGTGCTTGGTCTAACGCGCCTCGTGATCGAAGGCGCCGAAACCTACCGCGCTCCGCGTCAATGGGTACGCGGAGTCTGCGTCACTCAGTATAAAGATATGGGTCAGGCGCACACCGTGATGGCGATGGAGCAGCTCTCGCTTCCGGATTGGTTCGAGCTGCGCACATCGAAGCACGCCAAGACGTGGCTTCAGACATTGGAAGAGCATGACGTTGTTCTGCGCCGCCTTACCGACAGCCACTCCGACGAATTCGAACTGTTGAAACGGTACCGCCGGACCTTTCAGGCCTGCCGGCGCGAATCGATTGCCGAGTTCGTGGAATTTCTGATGGGATACGGAATCCTGCTGTTCAAGCGACGAGCGCATGGCCATTGGCTGCTTCCGCAATTTTCGATGAGCGGGGTCACGCCGATCTTGAGACGCGATCCGGATCTTTCGATGATGCTTCGGAACCGAGGCTTCCTGGCTGTCGCAGCCGCGGTTCGCAGTTCCACCGTGGGGGCCCAGGCGGCGCGGCACAACGGCAAACCCGAACATCGGGAAATCCACTACGGTCTGCTTTGCGAGATTCGTCGGGCCGGGCTGTTGGGAAGACATGAATTGATGGCGGCGATCTCGTCTTTCGTCTCCGAATTCAATCGGGAGACTGCCCGTCGGCACGCGGCGGGCCTGAGGGCCGCGCGCATCCAGGACGGCGAGATGGAGGCCTTTGCCGCCCTCGTGGAGCGCCTGCCGTCGAGCGCGGCCGTGGGATCGCTGGTCTGCGCACTCGCTTCTTGCGTTCGAGGCGAGGTCCACGCGGCGGACGCCGAGCCCGAGTTGGCGCGGGCGATTTCGGCATGATCCAATCGCTGTCGTTGTGCGCCGAGGTGACCCTCGCGCTTCACAACCTCAATAGCGAGGGGAACGAAGGCAACCAGCAGCAGACGCGCATGGTTCACGTCATCGATGCCCGCGGGTACCGGCACGCGGTGAATGCGGTCTCCGGCGACATGTTCAAGCACATTTACGTGCGACATCTGACCGCCATTCTTCGGGCCCACGGCCAGCCTCTCTCCGCCGGCGCGGCTGCCGGCAGCCCCGATCGCATCACGGTCGATCCCGAATTCAAGAGCGCGATCAAAGGGCGAAGCGCGGCCGAAGTCCAGACCGAAATGCTCACGCGTTGCGCGGTGACAGACATCGCCGGGACGTTGTTCACCGAAGGCATCACGGTTCCGAGAAAATCGTGCGCCGAGTTCGGCTGGGTGGTGGGCATCCCCAACAAAGTTCATACCGAGCAGCATTTTCACTTCAAGTACGAACCCGAACGCCGCAAGGTGGCCACGCCAGCGCCGCGCGGCGAGGGCACCATTGCAGGATCGCAGACCGTCTTCCATCGCCCCGCCAGCTCCGGTGTCTACGCTCTGGTATGCCATCTGGAACTCTCGCGCATCGGAGTGAATGACCTGACTCGCTAGGCCGTGGCGCCGAGCGACGCCCGGGTGTTGCGCCGGCGCGCCGCGGTTCAGGCTTTGCTGGCTACCTTGATCAAGCCGGCGGGCGCTCAGAGCAATACCCAGAACCCCCACATCCTGGAATGCTCGGGCGTCGTGACGGCGTCCAGTTCTTATTTGCCGGCGCCCATGCTCAGCCCTCTTTCCGAAAATTACCGGAGTGAAATCGGTTCCATTGCGGAGACGCTGAATCGCATTACTCCCGACGCCGTCCAGGCGCGCTTCTTCGACGGCCTGGCGGAAGGAGTGACATTGCTGGAAAAATTCTCCCAAGAGCTTTGACCGCGATGGCCACACTTCTTCTGGAGCCTCCGCCTTTAGAGCAACCCCAGCTCGAGGGGGAGATTGGTCACGCTGGTCGCTGGCTGGTGTTTCGATACTCCTCAGTCTCCTTGTTCTCGTTGAAGTGTTCGCGAGCGACGTCCACCGCCGGCAAGACGCTGCTTACGCCGACGCCCTACGCCGTCAAAATGGCCTTCCTCGACGCGGCTTTGCGCCACGGCCTCGCCGAAAGTCCCGACGATTTGGTCCGGTGGCTGGCGGCGGCGAGCTTGAGGATCGGAGTGCCGCGGCATGCTTGCGTGACCGGAACCATTCAGAGCGTGCGCCAGGAGACGCGCGACGTGGAACGCAAGCGCAAGCCGGATTCGCCTCCTTATCGGAGCAGCATCGCCTTGCGCGAAGTTGTACACCACTCGGGAACCATCGGCGCGGCGTTTGACCTGAACACTTGCTCGCACGAACTCATCGCGCTGCTTCTTCAAACCGCCCCGGCCATCAACTACTTCGGCAAGCGAGGAGGCTTTATGCAATACGTGAGCGGTGTCCGGCAGCGAGACTTGGACTTGTCTTTCACGCTGCCTGTCGACGACCTCGACACCAGCGTGCCCCCCTCCGGCCACCGTTCCATGCTGGACGATTTCGGCGCGCAGGCGTCCTTCGATGCGCTGAATTCGTTCACCGCTACCGAAGTCCGGCGCAATGTCGATCGCCGTTTCGTTGAAACCATCATCCCGATGGAAGTCTACAACTCCGGACCCGGCTTTACGCATTACAGCCTCAGCGGCGCTATGCTCTGAGGAGAGCCTCCGAATGCCCCGTTGCGAAGGGGACTGAAATCAGTGCGGCTTGTGCCAGATCCGCGGCCTTTTTATGAGGCCGCGGGGCTCTGGACCAGGCCATCCAACAGCATCGTCGCAAGGCCCGCGCGAGTTCGAAGCGTATCGGGATGATCGCTGCCTAGTTTCCGAATCTGGCAGTCCAATAGTTCTTTTTGGACCGTCGCCGCTTTTAGGTAATCGCCCTGCTCGGCGAAAACATCTCTCAGCGCGGCAATCGCGAGCAACCGCACTTCATGTTCCCGTCCCAGACAATGGTCCGCATCCCGGACCACGCGTTCTAGAAGAGGACGCGCAACCCCAAGTTCCCCGGCCTGCC
>JBEKHQ010000406.1:0-4824 GCA_050012195.1 Bryobacteraceae bacterium
CCTGCCGGTATAATCAAGCACCGCCGCCCGGGGCTTGCGCCAGCTAATAAACTAGAAACATGGAAGGCAAGGAATCTACCATCGAGCCGAGCGAAGAACTAGCCAAGAATCCCGAAGGACCGGCTCGCTCCGGCGATCCGTCGGCTGGAGGAACGGGCGGGTCGACGCTCGAAGGCATCACCGCGGAACGGGATCGTTTGATGGAGGAGAAGAACGATCTCGCGGATCGCCTCTTGCGACGACAAGCCGAGTTCGACAACTTCCGGCGCCGCGCCGAGCGGGAGCGCGCCGATGTGGTGGAATATGCCAATGCGGAGAGCGTGCGGGCTATTCTGCCGATCCTGGACGACTTCGAACGGGCTTTAAAGACGGAGACCGCCGACAGAACCTACGCCCGGGGGATGGATCTGATTCATCAGCGTTTAGCGGAGGCGTTAAAGAAGCTGGGTTTAGAGCCGATCACTTCAAAAGGGCAGAAATTCGATCCGCATCTGCATCATGCGGTGGATATGGTGGAAACGGACGACGTGGACGACCACACCATCCTGGAGGAATACCAGCGAGGGTATAACTTCCGGAATCGCCCGCTGCGGCCTGCCATGGTGAAGGTTGGGATAAAGAAGAAATGAACGTGACGAAGCGCGATTATTACGAAGTTTTAGGCGTGGCCCGCGAGGTGGACGACTCCGGTCTGAAGAGCGCTTACCGGAAGCTGGCCCTGAAATATCATCCGGACCGCAACCCCGACGATGCGGGCGCGGAGGAGAAGTTCAAGGAAGCGGCCGAGGCTTACAGCGTCCTGAGCGATCCGCAAAAACGCGCGGCCTACAATCGTTACGGCCATCCGGGACTGCAAGGGCTCGGCGCCAACGCCGGCTTCGATCCGGCCGCGTTTACCGACTTCAGCGACATTCTGGGCGACATGTTCGGCGACCTGTTCGGGGGCGCGCGGCAACGCGGAGGAGGGCGCACTCGCGCTCAACGCGGCGAGGATCTGCGCTACGACCTGGAAATCGGCCTGGAAGACGCGCTTCGCGGGCTGAGCGTCGAGATTCAGGTTCCGCGCCTGGAACTATGCTCGCGCTGCCAGGGAACGGGCGCCGAAAAGAACGACGGCTTGGTCACGTGCCCGATGTGCCATGGACGCGGCGAAGTGATCTACCAGCAAAGCTTCCTGCAGATCAGGCGCACGTGCGGCCAGTGCGCGGGGCGCGGCCAGATTGTTCGACGGCCTTGCACCGAATGCCGCGGCGAACGCCAGGTGCGAACGGAACGAAAGTTGAAAGTCACCATTCCCGCCGGAGTCGATACGGGCACGCACTTGAAGCTCGGCCAAGAAGGGCAGTCCGGCTTGAACAACGGGCCGCCGGGCGACCTCTACGTAGTGATCAAGGTGAAGGAACATCGGATCTTCGAGCGCAAGGGCGACGAGCTGCATTGCACGGTTCCGATTAATCTGGCGCAGGCCGCGCTCGGTACAGTAATCAACTTGCTCACCTTCGATGGGCTGGAAACCGTGAAGACCCCCGAGGGCGCTCAAAGCGGCGCTTACGTGCGGCTCAGGAGTCTGGGCATGCCGCGGCTGCAGGGCGGTGGCCGCGGGGACTTGTGCGTGCACATTGACGTTCGGGTGCCCAGCAAGTTAACCCGCGACCAGAGGCGGCTCTTCGAGCAGCTTCGCGAAACGCTTCCCGCGGAAAACGAGCCGCACGAGAAGAGCATTCTGGACAAGGTGAAAGATTACTTAAGGTGAAAGACTACTTCATGTAGCGGCGGGCGAGCTCAGCCGCCCGGAACGATCCAGCCAGGCGCGATACATGGCCGTAAAAGCCTGAACGTCGGGTGACGACCAAAGCTCCTCCACCGTACATTCCATCTTGCGCTGCCAATTCGGATGTTCCACCGTGGTGCCCGGCAGGTTTTGCTGGTCGGCCTGCTTGAGCAGATCTTCCTGATTCAAAAGCATCAGCTTCGAGGGGGTGGACGCCAGGAAGCCGACGACGGCGTTGTGCAGCTCGCCGGTTAGCTCGGGCACGTCGGCCGCGCTACGCGGAAACCAGTCTGGTAACAGGCCGAGCTCGATGAGCAGGTCGAGCAGCTTTTGTTTCTCGGCGGCGCGCTCGGCTAGCATCTTATGGTAGGTGGCGTCTTCGGGCAACAACCCCGCGACACGGCGCGCTTCGACGTCGCGGCCCAACCAGAAGCCGGCCAGCGTCGGCAGATCGTGAGTGGTGGCCGAAACCAGCGCGTCGCGCGGATATTCCTCCGGCGCACGAAACCGGCCGTTTCCATTCTGCTCGAAGTACAGCAGGCGATAGCTTAGAATTCCATAGCGGCGGAGCGCTTCGCGGATTTCGTCCGGCACGGTGCCCAGATCCTCGCCGATGATGACCACCTTTTGACGGACGCTTTCCAGCGCCAGTATGCCGAACAGGTCCTCGAAACGATCCTTGACGTATGTTCCCTCCGTCGCGTCGAGCCCGTCCGGGATCCAATACAAGTGAAAAAACCGCATCACGTGATCGATGCGCAGAGCGCCTCCATGCCGGCAGTTCTTCCGGATCGATTCCGAGAACAGCCGATAGCCATCCTGATAGTGGCGCTCCGCGTTGGGAGGCGGAAAGGCCCAGTCCTGACCCTTGGGCGAGAAGGCGTCGGGCGGCGCTCCCACGCGGCAGCCGGATACATAGAAGTCCCGGTGCGCCCACAGATCGGACCCAAAACGGTCGGTAGCCAATGCCAGGTCGTGATATAAGCCGATGCGGAGACCTCGGGCCGTGGCATGTTTCTGCGCGTCGGCGAGTTGCAGGTCGAGTTGCCATTGAACGTACTTGTGGAACAGAACTCTGCGCCAGTGTTTTTTGGCGAACGCTTGCGTGGCGGCCGACGAGGGGTCCTGGTACTGTTCCGGCCACGACTGCCAGGCCCAAATGTCCGGGCAGCGCCGATGGATCGCTTCGTCCAGAGCCGAGTGAACCGCGAAGCGGTGGAGCAGTTCGCCTTCGCGCTCGATGAAGTCCCCGAGCGCGCCGGCGCGAACCGTCTTCTGCGACCACTCGTCCAGAAAGGCGCGGAACAGATATTTCAAGAAACGCAACTTCAAGCTATAGACGCGCTCGTACTCGACGAATCTGGAATTGCGGAGAGCTTCGAGTTCCTTCTGCACGGCCTGCGATCGAAGCAAGGCCGCCGCCCGGGGCGACGATCGAAAATCCTCCAGGGCTTCCACGTCCAGGTAAATCGGGTTGCGGTAATAGATCGAGTTGGGAAGATAGGGACTGGTGTTGTACGGTTGGCGGTTGGGGATGGCGTGCAAGGGATTGAGCGCGATGAAGCTGGCGCCGGCTCTTGCGGCGGACCAGTCGACGAAAGCTTTCAGATCGGTGATGTCGCCGCAACCCCAATTTCGCTGGGATCGAAGCCCGTAGAGGCTGATCGCGATTCCGGCTGCCTGGCCTGACTGGAGCCAGGCCGGTTGGTACGCCCGGTCCGGACAAACGATGAGGCGCGAGCGCGCGGAAGGCTCGCCCCGGATGGTGAAAGACAGCTCGTGATAGCCGAGCGGTAAGTCATCCGGCAACGGAAGCATTTTGCGCACGAAGCGGCGGTTCCGGCGGAGTGCGGCCTCCGCAATGGGTGTTCGGCCCAAATCGAGCGACGTATCGAGCGGTTTCCCTTGTTCCAATCGAATCTCGAGATGAGCCGGCCACGTGGCTTTCGCTTCCGGCATCGAAACCGCTACCTTATGGGGCGTCCCGTTGGCAGTGAGCACGATAACCGGCGGAAGCGGCGAAGCCCAGGCCTCGAATTGGCGCTGCTCAATGGCCCGCGGAATGGACGAGGCATCCACGCCGAGCGATTTGAGAATCGCCGTCTGCGCTTTCACCGAGGCATGGTGGTGGTTGCCCCAGACGTCCCAAAAGTCCGTCTCGATGCCCCATATCTCGGCGGCTTGTTCCAACTCCGGCGGATCTTGCCCATCGTTGATTGGGCCGCCGGTGGGTCGCTCTTGCATGTGATAATAGGATCGTGGATGGCGAGCCTAAGTTTCAACTGAGTCTTCCGAGCGAGCTGTTCGCGCGCACGGATAACGAAGATGCGCCGCACGGCTCGGAAGGCATCCTAACCACCACGCTCGACAAGGCGATTAATTGGGGCCGGAAAAATTCGATCTGGCCGATGTCGTTCGGATTGGCTTGCTGCGCCATCGAGATGATGTCCATGATCCGCTTGTACGAGCAGATGCCCGAGCCCAAATGGGTAATCTCGATGGGCGCTTGCGCCACGTCTACCGGCGTGTTCAGCAATTACGCGCTGATACCGGTGAATCAGGTGATTCCCGTGGATGTGTTCGTGCCCGGCTGCCCACCCCGGCCGGAGCAGCTGATCTATGCGATCATGCTTCTGCAGAAGAAGATCGAGCAGAGCAAAGGCACCACCCGGGAAGTTCTGAACCTCGCCTGATTTCCGAGCCGTCCGGCTCAATGTTTCCCTGGATTCGACGATAAGCAGCAACAAAGGCGGTTGTGCCTTTTAGAGAGGTTTGAGATGGATGTATCTGCTATCAAACCAGGCGGTTTCGTATTGCCGCAAGCATCTTCTGTTTCCACCGACGTAGCGGCCCAACGCCGGCAAATCCTGCAAGCATCCAAGTCCGTCAACGAGAGCGGCCTGCTCGGCCGCAATCAGCTCGTTTTCTCGGTGGATAGCCAGACCCACAAAACCATCATCCGTATAGAAGACAGCGAAACCCACGAAGTGGTGATGCAAATCCCTCCGGAGTATGTGTTGCGTTTAGCACAGGAATTGCGGGAAAGTTCCTCG
>JBEKHQ010000407.1:0-4225 GCA_050012195.1 Bryobacteraceae bacterium
AGCCGATCCACCGAACGCCACCGCCACAGGTGCAGGGAGCTAACCGGCATCATTTTGCCCTTCACGCACCTTTAGGACACTGCCCGTCTTGGTTGTTACTCGCGTATGCCAAAATAAAAGGACCAGCTGCATTTCCCCGGCTCCGCGAAATGTGCGGCGATCCCAACTTCAGCGAGCTGTCTATTGGCGTGGATTCCTCCACTGCTCTGTCGTTGGGCCTGACGTCCTATGTGAGCCGCTGGAGTGAAGCAGTAGATGAAGGCTGCGGAATTTCTGACCGGCGATACCCCGACCCGCGATATCCCATGCATAACCTGATTCTCGCGTGGGAGAAAGGCGATCGCGCAATGTTAGAAGGGACTATTGGGCCGAACGGGAGGGCAGCGCTAGACTCGCTCCTCAAGGGCAAAACCTGGGATGCCATGCGTACCCGGCTTTGGCACGCCAAGAATAGCGATAAGGTCGCGGTTGGCTATCGCTTCGACATTCGAGGGCCCTGGGCGGAGCCGTTTGAGATGCTCGAGGACCAGAACAGCCTTGTCGGAGTCGATTACCCTGAAAATCCCCAGTTAGACACCGTCTTCAAGGATCGTTCAGGAAAGGACTGCGGGACATACCGCGTACGATTCTTAACCGGAAATGGTTCGCAGCCCTACCTGATCGACAATTCCGACATCGGAGGCCTGCTCCGTGTAATCTCGACCTGTGCTGCAAACGAGTGAACGGCCTTGCGCCCCAGTTAGTGGACTTCCAGCACGGCCGCGCCGCGAATCGCGTCGTTCTTGAGCGCGTTCAGCGCCCGATTCGCCTCCCGCAACGGGAACACTTCGGTCTCGATATGGACCGGGATTTCCGCCGCGATGCGCAGAAAATCGTGTCCGTCCTGGCGGGTGTTGTTCGCGACGCTCCGCACCACGCGCTCCTCATACAGCAGATCGTAGTCGAGCGGCGGAATGTCGCTCATGTGGATGCCGCCCAAAGCCAGCGTTCCACCTTTCTTCAAAGCCTTGAGCGCGGCGGGCACGATCTCGCCAGCCGGCGCGAAGATGATCGCGCTATCGAGCTTGGCCGGTGGATCGGCCACCGTTCCACCCGCCCACACCGCGCCCAATTCGAGCGCCAGCTTCTGGTGCCGCTCGTCCCGAGTGCAGGCATAGACTTCGGCGCCCCAGTGTCGCGCCACCTGAATCGCGACATGCGCGGCGGCGCCGAAACCGTACAGTCCCAGCCGCCCTCCGCGCTCCACTCCCGCCAGCCGCAACGATCGGAACCCGATGATGCCCGCGCACAGCAACGGCGCGGCCTTGAGGTCGTCGAACCCGTCCGGAATCGGATACACGAAATCGGCGTCCGCCAGGCAATATTCCGCATAGCCGCCATCCACTGTGTAGCCTGTGAAGGTAGGATGGTCGCAGAGGTTCTCCTTGCCGGCCTTGCAGTATTCGCAATCGCCGTCGGTGGAGTGCAGCCACGCGACGCCCACGCGCGTTCCCACCGCGTGTTTCTCGGCGCCCCGGCCCGCCGCCTCGATTACCCCCACCACCTGATGCCCCGGGGTGATCGGAGACTTGCGTGGCGTGAGTTCGCCTTCAATCACGTGCAGATCGGTCCGGCAAACGCCGCAGGCGCTCACGCGCACCAGCACCTGCCCACTGCCGGGACTAGGCTTCGGAACCTCGGCCATCCGAAGCGGATTGGTTTCGATGGGCGCCGGCGACGCTAGGATGCACGCATGCATGCGCCCCTATAGGAACCTGAGGTCGAATGCCAAGTCCCGGACGGCACTTCGTCCAGAACTTGATCTACCGGCGCACGGTGCTGTTTCAACTGGTCCGGCGCGACTTCGAGCAGCGCTTCATCGGCTCGGTGGCGGGCTGGTTGTGGGGCGTGATCCATCCGCTGGTGATGCTGGCGAGCTGGGTCTTCGTGTTCGAAGTCTGCCTGAAGATGACGCTGCCCGCCAACGAAGTGACGCAGCGCTATTCCCTTTTCCTGTTTTGCGGCATTCTTCCCTGGCTGCTGTTTCAGGAGACGGTGCTGCGATCGGCGTCCTCGCTGCTCGACAACGCCAATCTGATCACCAAGACGGTCTTCCCCGCCGAGATTGTTCCGGTCTCGATCTTTCTGTCCTCGCTAATTAATCACTTGCTGGCGCTGGCGCTCGCGGTCGCCATCGTCGGAGTCTATTTAGGGCACTTCAGCGTATGGATGCTGTCGCTGCCCATTTACATGTTGCTCATCGGGCTATTCTCGGTGGGAGTAAGCTGGATCGTTTCCAGCTTGCAGGTGTATCTGCGGGACACCGCGCAGGTGATTTCCGTGGTGCTGACCTTGTGGTTTTGGACGACACCCATCATGATCGACGAACAGCGCTTTCCGGCTCGGCTTCGTTTCTTACTGCGATTGAATCCGCTGTCGTATTTGGTAAAGGCGTATCGGGAGCGGCTGCTTTCCTATCGGGTCCCGAGCTTGCACGAGCTAGGAATAGTAACGGCTTACGCAGCCACGGCGTTTATTCTGGGCGGGCTGTTTTTCCGCCACCTGAAGCGCGGGTTCGCCGACGTGTTGTAGCCTTTACCTGTAAGTTCCTGAAAATAATGTAATGGAACCAACGGTCCCGTGGCGCATCCAATCAAGTGGAAGGAGGGAGGCCTCCCAGAAGGGTGGAACGAAAATGTTAAAGAAATTAGGAATCCCGATGCTTGCGCTGGTGGCAATGCTGGCGTTCATGGCGCCTACACACGCTAACGCCCAGGTGCGAGTCGGGGTAGGGGTGGGCGTGGGTGTCGCGCCAGCGTACCCTTATGCCTATTCGTATCCTTACGCTTATGGTTATCCCGGATATCCATACTATTCTCCGTATGCCTACGGCTACCCGTATTATGGCGGCGGCCTCTACTTGGGTGGAGGGTACGGCGGATACTACGGGCGTGGATACTACGGTGGGGCTCGCGGATACGGCGGAGGCTATGGCCGTGCGTACGGCGGCGGTGGTTACGCCCGCAGTGGCGGTGGTTACGCCCGCGGTGGCGGTGGTTACGCCCGTGGTGGTGGAGGCGGCTTCGCCCGCGGCGGTGGTGGCCACGGCGGTGGCGGACACCGGTAAGTAACAGCGTTCAGATCAGTATCGAAAAGGCCGTTCAGGCCGGGTAGTTCCCCGGCTTGGGCGGCCTTTTTCATTTGTCCCCGTGGGTCTCCCGGAGCAGGGCAGCTTGGGTCATCAGGTAATTCCGTTCCGGTAAACTCGTGGTCCGGCCGGCGGCAAGCCGGTAGTGTGCGATGGCGGCCTGATGGTCTCCGGCCAGCTCCAGCAGATGGGCACGAACGGCATCCAGGCGATGATGGCCGGTAAGTCGACCGTCGGCGTCCAGCGCACCGAGCAGATCGAGTCCCGCGGACGGGCCATGCACCATCGCCGCCGCGATGGCGCGATTGAGCATCACCATGGGGTTGTCGGACATGCGTTTTAGGAGATCATACAGCGCCAGGATCTGCGGCCAGTCAGTGTCCTCGGCTCGGGCTGCTTCGTCGTGCAGGGCTGCGATGGCGGCCTGAAGCTGGTACGCGCCGACCGACCCCTTCGGCAGGGTCGCGGTGAGGAGCGCTAGCCCCGCGTCAATCTTCTCCCGATCCCACAGAGTTCGATCCTGTTTCGTGAGCGGGATCAGCTCGCCGTCACCTCCGGTTCGTGCCGCGCGTCGCGCGTCGGTCAACAACATGAGCGCCAGCAATCCCGCGACCTCGGCATCGTGCGGCAGCAGGTTGTGAACCGCTCGCGTCAGCCGGATCGCTTCATCGGATAGGTCGAATCGTTGCAATTGTGGGCCTGCGCTAGAGGTGTAGCCTTCGTTGAAGATCAAGTAGAGCACGTGCAGAACGGCGCGAAGCCGTTGGGTTCGCTCGTGGTTGGTCGGCAAGCGGAATGGCACGCCGGAAGCCTTGATGCTTTGCTTGGCGCGACTGATCCGCTGCGCCATCGTCGCCTCGGGCACCAGGAACGCGCTAGCGATTTCGGCTGTGGTCAAGCCGCCCACCGCCCGTAGGGTTAGGGCGATCGCCGATGGCGGAGTCAGGGCCGGATGACAGCACATAAAGAGCAGGATGAGCGTGTCGTCCTGATCCGTTTCAATCGCAGTGCCGGCCGCGGGCGCAAGATTCTCGAGCTCAGCGGACGCAGCAGTTTCGCGGCGCTGGCGGGCCAGCTCGGTGCGCTGGTAATCGTACA
>JBEKHQ010000408.1:0-4223 GCA_050012195.1 Bryobacteraceae bacterium
TGAGGGACGGCGTGCTCACCGACTCGGGGAGCGGTAGCAATTTCGTCTCCGACAAGAAATTTTTCAATTTCGCGGTGGATGTCGAATACCGCGTTCCGCCGCACGGAAATAGCGGGATCGGACTTCGAGGACGCTACGAAGTGCAGATCGCCGACGATAGCGACCGGCCCGTCTCCAATCGCACCAGCGGGGCGATTCTGGGCCGCATCGCGCCTGTTGTCAATGCCAGTAAACCTCCGGGCGAGTGGCAAACGCTGACCGCGCGGCTGGTGGGCCGTCAGGTCACGGTGGTCCTGAACGGGCTGAAGGTGATTGACCGGCAGAGCATCGATGGACCGACTTCGATCGCACTCGATTCGAACGAAGCCGAGCCTGGGCCGGTCGTATTGCAAGGGGATCGCGGGCCCGTGGAGTTCCGGAAGATTGTAGTCTACCCGCTCGTCAAGCGGCCTTGAGCGCCGCAAAACTGGCGCGCCTGTATCGTGTGCGCGGCCGGGTGCAAGGCGTCGGCTTCCGATATTTCGTCGAACACGGGGCGCAAGCGCTGGGAATCAGCGGTTGGGTGCGCAACGACGATGACGGCTGCGTGCAAGTGTACGCCGTCGGAACCGCGGCGCAGCTTTCCGAACTCGCCGGACTGCTATGGAAAGGACCGCGCTGGGCGGAAGTGCGCGGAGTGGATGAATCCGAAGCGGCCTTGGAGAAGCATCGCGGCTTTTTCGTGCGGCAATGATACCGGCGGCGACTCAGGCTAGCAATCGCGCCGCGTCCTTGGCGAAATAGGTCAGCATGAAGTCCGCGCCCGCGCGGCGAATGGACGTGAGCGATTCCAGGATGGCGCGATCCCGATCCAGCCAGCCTCTCTCGATGGCTGCCATCAGCATGCTGAATTCGCCGCTTACTTGATAGGCCCCGAGTGGAGCGTCAAAACGGTCGCGCGCTTGCCGGATGATGTCGAGATAGGGCATGGCCGGCTTGACCATGATCATGTCGGCGCCCTCTTCGAGATCCAGTTCGATTTCACGCATCGCTTCGCGGCTGTTGGACGGATCCATTTGGTAACTGCGCCGGTCGCCGAACTGCGGCGTCGATTCGGCGGCCTCGCGAAAAGGTCCATAAAACACCGAGGCGAACTTGGCCGCGTAAGACAGAATGGGCGTGTTCAGGAATCCCGCCTGATCCAGGGCTTTGCGGATGGCCGCGACTCGCCCGTCCATCATGTCGCTCGGCGCCACGATGTCGGCTCCGGCGCGCGCGTGCGAAACGGCGGCCTTGGCCAGCCATTCGAGCGTCGGATCATTCTGGACCTCGCCATTTACCACCAGGCCGCAATGGCCATGGCTGGTATATTCGCAGTTGCAGACATCGGTGAGCACCAGCAGCTTCGGCACTTCGCGCTTGATCGCCCGCACCGCCTGCTGCACGATGCCATCGTCGGCATAAGCGCCGGAAGCCAGCTCGTCCTTGGTTTCGGGGATTCCGAACAGGATCACGCCGCCGATACCGAGCCGATGAGCTTCGGCGCATTCGGTGACCAGTTGATCCACCGAGAGCTGACAATTGCCCGGCATCGAGCTGATTTCGCGCCGCACACCCTCGCCCGGGCAGGCGAACAGCGGAAGAATGAAATCGCCGGGATCGAGTTCCGTTTCGCGGACCAGCCGGCGCAACGGCTCGCTGGCCCGGTTGCGCCGCATGCGATGAATGGGAAAAGCCATGGCTCGCCCGAACGCCTCAACTTTCCTGAACGGTCACGGTCTTCAGTTGGTCCCCCTGCTTGAGTTTGTTCACGACGTCCTGGCCTTCGAGCACCTGTCCGAACACGGTATGTTTGCCATCCAGCCAATCGGTGACAACGTGAGTGACGAAGAACTGGCTGCCGTTGGTGTTCGGGCCGGCATTCGCCATCGACAGCGATCCGACCTTATGCTTGCGGGGATTGCCCTTGGTCTCGTCCTCGAACCGATAGCCCGGTCCGCCGCTGCCGCTCGCGGTCGGATCGCCGCCCTGGACCATGAAGTCCGAGATCACTCGATGAAATACGGTGCCGTCGTAGAATCCCTCGCGCGCCAGAAAAACGAAATTGTTAACGGTCTTGGGCGCGTCCTTCGCGAACAGTTCGCAGACGATGCTTCCCTTCGAAGTGTCGAGCGTCGCGGTATACTTGCCCGCGGGATTGATCGTCATGGGCGGCGGGGCCGCGTATTGTTTAGCGATAGTTTCAGTGTATCCGGTGTCATTCCGACATAATGTATCCGCGAGAGGCCAGGCGCTTGCCCGAAGCGTAGTGGTCCGCTTTGGACATCGCTGTGACGCCCGCCGCGTCGATCCATCGATTGTAGAAATTGAACAGCCCGCACACCATGATGGCGTCATAGATCGCTTCATCCGTCCAACCGGCGTGGTGCAGCCTATCGATGTCGCTCTGGTCAATCCCCGACGGGTTGCAATTCACTTTTTCGACATAACCCAGTAGCGCCCGTTCCGCTTCCTGGATGGGAGCGGTTCGATAGCTCTCCAGCACCGCGTCCACTAGCTTCCGATCGCCCAGGAGTTCCGCCGCGACCGCGGCGTGGCTCTCGATTCAAAACGGACAATGGTTCAACTGGGAAGTGAAGGCGGCGATCAACTCCCGAAATCCCGCGCTCAACGGAGAAGGGCCCCGCATCACGGCTTGCGAAAAACGCTCCAGGTGCTGGGTAGCCTCGGGCTTGTACGCGAACATGCGCAGGATGCCGGGCACCACCGCTCCCATCGACACCATCGAACGAATCGATTCGGAATAGGCGCCCGACGCATTGCTATTATTCTCCACGTCGCGAAGATACATTGGTTTCATAAACGCAAATCCCTGCCGGTCATTTCCTTGGGCTGTCTCTCGCCGAGGAATCCCAGGATGGTGGGCGAGATGTCCTGCAAAGCCCCGCCCGACCGCAGGAGCCGCTGCGTTTCATCCACCAGGATGAATGGCACGGGATTGGTGGTGTGATAGGTGTGCGGACCTTTGGTTATCGGATCGATCATGGTTTCCGCGTTGCCGTGATCGGCGGTGATGATCCACGATCCGCCGGAGCGTTGCAGAGCCGCGTAGATTTGGCCGAGGCCGGCATCCACCGCTTCCACCGCTTGCACGGTGGGTGCCAGCTTGCCCGAATGGCCCACCATGTCGGCGTTGGCGTAATTCATCACGATCACATCGAAGGCGCGCTGATCGATGGCCCTCAGGACAACCTCGGTGATTCCGGCCGCGTTCATCTCCGGTTTCAGATCGTAAGTAGCAACTTTGGGAGACGGCACCAACTCGCGGCTTTCGCCGGGATAGGGCTTTTCGTTGCCGCCGTTGAAAAAATAGGTCACGTGCGCGTACTTCTCCGTTTCGGCCACGCGGAGATTCTTCCAATTCAACTGCGCCATGACGTCGGCCAGGATGTTGTTGGGATGTTCGCGCGCCAGCACGAAAGGGACGGTGAAGGAATTGTCGTACTGAGTCAGCGTGGTGAAGTACAGGCGCTTGGGCGCATGCGATCGGGACGGCTTTTCGAGCGAAGGATCGGTGAGCGCCTGCGTCATCTCGCGGCCGCGATCGGCGCGGAAGTTGAAAAAGACGCAGGCGTCATCATCGCGGATCAATCCCACCGGCTGCTGGCGCGCGTCCACTATGGTGACCGGTTCGATAAATTCGTCGGTGACGCCGCGTTCGTAGGAACGGCGAGCCGCGGCCACGGGATCGGTGAACTTCTCGCCGTTTCCAAGCACCATCGCGCCGAACGCGCGCTCGATGCGATCCCAGCGCTTGTCGCGGTCCATGGCGTAGTAGCGTCCGGAGACAGTGGCGATTTTACCCACGCCGATCTCTCGCATTTCCTTTTGCAATTGCTCCAGGTATCCGGCGCCGCTTTCGGGCGGCCTATCGCGCCCGTCCATGAAGCAATGTACGAAGACTTGCTCGACGCCCTCCTGCTTCGCCAGTTTGAGAAGCGCGTAGAGGTGCGTGAGCAGCGAGTGAACGCCGCCATCACTCGACAATCCCATCAAATGCAGGCGATGCGTTCGCGCGTGTTTCATGGCGTCGAGCAGAACCGCATTGCGGAAAAACTCGCCCGAGCCGATCATCAAATCGAGGCGCGTGACATCCATGTGGATCACGCGCCCGGCTCCGATGTTGAGATGCCCGACCTCGCTATTGCCCATTTGCCCTTCCGGCAATCCGACGGAAGGTCCCG
>JBEKHQ010000409.1:0-4216 GCA_050012195.1 Bryobacteraceae bacterium
GCGCGCAATCTCCACGCGCCGCCGCTCGCCGCCGGAAAGTGCGTAGCCTTTGTTGTGGCGCACGGTCTCGAGGCCCAGTTGCTCGATGAGCCGGTTCATCCGTTCGCGCCGCTCGCGCCCGCTCATGCGCAGCGTTTGCAGGATCGCCATGAGGTTGTCTTCCACGGTCAGCTTGCGGAACACCGAAGCTTCTTGCGGCAGATAGCTGATCCCGCGCTGAGCGCGCTTATACATCGGCATGTTGGTGATGTCGTCGAAACCCTCGCCGTTGCTCACCTGCACGCTGCCGGAGTCAGGGCTGATCAGGCCGACAATTATGTAGAACGATGTGGTTTTGCCCGCGCCGTTGGGCCCCAGCAGACCGACAACTTCGCCCTGCTTCACCCACAGCGACACGTTATCCACCACTTTCCGGCCGCGGTAGCTTTTTGAAATTTCGGCGGTTTGTAGAGTACGCATCGGGAACTTACTTGGCAATCGGGGTCTTACGGTGCAACACGCTCTTCACCGGCTGTTGGGCCACACCGTTCACCAGCAGCCTGTCATCGGACGAATACCAAGTCAATTTCTGCCCTCGCGTGGTTCCGCGCGTGCTGTCCACAAATCGCGGCTGACCTCCTTCCAGGATAACTTTGTCTTCGTCCACGTAGTATTCGGCGTGTTCGGACCAGGCGTCGCGGGTGCGATCCAGGGCCGTTTCATGAACCTCCACATGGGTGTCCGCGAAAGCGTGATCGAGCGACGAATCGTTGCTGTCGTTGCGCAAGAACGCGTGAATATCCTGACCTTTCACCAGCATGTTCGGCCGCTCCAGAGCGACGCCGCCGCTATAGTGCGCCACGCGAGTGTCATCGTTATAATCCAGATCCGGGGCCCTCACAATGGTAAACACGCGCAAAGACGCCTTGGTTGCGGTCTTGGGGGGCGAATCTGGTTTTGGCACGTCCACCTTGGGACCATCTTTCTTGGGACCATCTTTGGACGTGGCTTCGTCTTTTGTCTTGTCGAGCAACTGGCTCAACACATGCCCGTGCGCTTTCAGGAGATTATTGTCGCGGTCAATCTCGACGGTCTCCGCTTCCAGGCGGTCCGCGCCCTGCCAAAGCACCGCATCGCCTTCATAGCGGATATCCAGATTGTTGTCTTTGGAGATCATCTTTCTGGCGCGGGCGTGCAGCGGCTCGTCTTCTGAAAGCATTCCGCCGCCGCTCGAATCGTCCTTCTTTTTATCGGGCAGGCGCGTGGAGGTGACGCGCCCTTCGGCGGTGAAGTCGCCCGTCATTTGATTCATTACGATCTTGTCGGCATCGGCTGAACCGGTGGAATCCCACATGCGTGCGCCGCCTATCAGATTGATGATGTTGTTGGGCTGATCGAGCAACGCTCGTTCGGCTTTAGCATGCCGGGCGCCCTCTTCATATCGGAAATCGCCGGATTGATCGAGAGTGGCCAGCTGCGACGAATTGGGCAGGAATGTGGCAACCATATTCTTGCTCCAGGTCAGGGCCGGCGCCGGCGCTTCCTTAGCGTCCTTCAGCTTGGGCTTTTCGGTGCGGGTGGTTGCCGCAATGGAGCGGAAGCTCTGGATCGTGTTCTTCGGCCCGTAGGTCATCCAAATATGATCGCCGTTCATCCAGCGGTGCGGCTGCTCCGGGCGATTCGGAAGAAACTCGATCGCCCCCGGCCCGTCGGTCTCCACCGCCTCTATCTCCTGGCCGCCCGGGCGCATCTTGGTATGAATGGTGTCGCTCTTGAGCACGCGCGTGTCGGGGGGATCGACGCCCGGCTTGACCACCGGTTTGGATTCCATGGCGCCGTGACCCTGCGCCACCGCGGTCTGCAAAATGCTGTCCGATTCGGTGGTTTCGAAGTCCATCACCACGCGATCGGACGTGATGGTGGTCTGCGACGTGTCGCCATTGGACACCACACGCGCCTGGTCCACACCGGTCATCTTTTGAATCTGATTGTTGTCGTTAAACTCCACAATGAGCCGATTGGCGCTGTATTCCAGATTGCGGCCCGGACGTTGATCGGTGCCCTTGGCCTGGGTGGTCTCCACCTGCTTCAAATTGCCGTCCTCGAGCGTCACCGTAGCCGGACCGGCGTTCATGGTCAGGGTGTCACGGGTCAGCTTAGACCAGGGCGTAAGGAACACCGTCGCATTCCGCTCGTTGTAATTGAGCTGGGCGGTCTCGATCTTCATGGGAATGGTGCCTGGATCGGTTCCGCGCCAGGTCATGGATACCTGATTGTGCAGATTCAGCTCGCGCGTGTTGGGATTGTAATCGGCGCCGAGGGCCTGGCCGTCGCCGCGGTCGAACTGAAAGGTCGCCAGACGGTCCGTGTAGGCTTTACCGGTTTTGCTTTCCACGCTGACGCCGGTGGATTTGATCACCATCAGCCGGCCGGTGGGCTGCTCGTGCTCCGGCACCTTCATCGTGATCTCGACCTCGCCCTCCGAGTATAAGATTCCGTGGCCAACGTCGAACTCGGCCTTCTCGCATTTCACGTGGTTATACGTGTCGCCGTCTTTGTTGAAGATGTCGAGTGTTACGCCGGTCAGTTCGTCCTTGCCGTCCAATTCCTGGAAGTCGTCGGAGTGCATGGTGATGACCGTCTTCTCGCTGGAAGTGTGGCTGTAAGTCCAGCCGCGGAAGGTGGCCGAAGTTCCAGGCGCCAGATTCCGGGGTTTGACGGGCGCGCTGGCCGCCTGCTTTTTCAGCCGGACGTAATACGTCCGCCCAACGGTTGAGAGGATTGCGACGAAGCCCAACAGAATGAGTGGCGCCGCACGTCGCATGAATCCTTCTCCAGCATATCCGGAAGCCGAGAGCGCTGTCTATTGGGTTTCTGGTACAAATTTATTGGCAAGAATATACTTGACAACTCCAGATCGGAAGCTTAGGCTGAAATTGTGCCAGGCCGGGAAGCATGTGGAAGGGGACGATTAGGCGAATATAAAATAAAAAGCCCTCCACCGCTTCATGGGAGGGCTTTGGATCTCTGTTAAGGATAGGTTTTTGATGGTTTGAAAGTTATGTTAGATTGAACCTTACACCATTTTGGATGCCGAGTCAATCGGGACAGTTGCACTAGTAATGCCCCGGACCGCACCTTAGAACTCCCTGCCCGGATGGACACCGTATAGCGCCGAAAAGTGTGAGGAGTACGCTCTAAACACAACCAACAATCGATCTTGCAATTTTGCTGCTGTTGGTCTGCTGGCTGAATCGATCATCAACATCTCACGAATTAGACCCACTAGATCGTTTATCAATGATCCATCCATGTCATGCAATCTAGTGTTCGGTGGTGTTTTGTCGGATGGCGTCCATTGGTGAACAGTGTTCGGGTTAAACCCCGTGAGTAGCCGATGCATCACAAGACCTAGCTGGAAAATATCGGATGCTTTTCCAGGTCGCTCGTTAGATTCCCTTTTCCACCATGCCCACTGTTCAGGGCTCATGTAGTAGCGAGGAGCTACTCGCTGCCCATCGTTGGTTATTCCAGTTCGGTCACCGATGGCAGCAATTCCAAAGTCTGCAAGCTTGATGTTGGAACCGTCGAACAGAATATTGGAAGGCTTCAAGTCCCGATGAGCGATGTCCTTGCTATGCAGGCAGGCAAGAGCGGACGCCGTCTGAAGGAACAACGGCAGAACTAGGTCTGGATGAATGCCGTGAGGATGCCCGTTGAGTTCTCGTTCTAGATTGCGAGGCTGATACTCCATCACAAAAAACGGAAACTCGCGATTCTGACCTTTGAACTGCCCCCTCCCCAGTACTTCGATAATGTGCGGATGCTGGACGCTCTCCAGTAAATCTATTTCTTGTCCAAACCGTGTCACGCGGTCCTGATCCTCAAGTGTCTCCAGGAATTTAACTGCGACCATTAGCCCGCGAAGAGGGCCTGAGACAATCATCATTCTAAAGACGGTGCCATTGCCGCCGCGCCCGAGCCACTCTAAGTTCTCAAGGCTAAAATCACGCGCCTTGATAGTTTTCCCTGCTGTCAAGCGAAACTGTGTCTTGTTTTTGAAATCTTTGTGGGGAACTGATTGTATTTCTTCTTCCAGCCCCAGAACAGTCTCGGCTGCGGCTTCGCGGAGTTCTTCGGCTTTTTCCACCATCTTGTTCTTCCTTTTCATCCCAATATAGCTCGATCCAAACAAGCGCATCACACTGGCATTTTAGTTCGAGGTGCCAGATAATAG
>JBEKHQ010000410.1:0-4213 GCA_050012195.1 Bryobacteraceae bacterium
AGCCGTTGTCCACCCAGGGCGTTACGGAATGCGACGGCCGCAATCGCGGCCACCAAGAGAACCACAACCAGCGATCCGGCGCCGTACCAGGCTGAAAAATTCGTGGTGAAGGCGAGTTCCGGCAAAAGATCCGTGATAAAGATTGTGACCACCAGCGACAGCAGGCCGCAGCGCAGCAGCATGTATACGATGACGCCGTAAACGATAAGGTTGGCGGGCACGTTGGTGACCGGATACGTGCTCGTGAAACCGCGGCCAATGACGAAAAACAGAATGAAAGCGGCTCCGGCCAGCCATTCCTTCCGCAGGATTACGCGCAACAGGAAGAACAAAAGAAAGAAAAGCAAGGAGGCGAACAGGCCCACCAGGAGCCGTTCCAGAACGATGCCGGTGGTGCGCCGGAGCCCCAGCAGCGAGTCCAGGAAAGTATCGGCGGGAGGAATCGCGCCGAGACGCATCTCGATGGCGTTGCCGCCCGCGAATACCAGGTCGTACCCCAGGCCGACCAGCAGACCGATCAAGACATCGCGCGACACCAGCGGATCTTGCCATCGGCCGGCGAGAACGCGTGTCCAGGTGATCAGCGTGCGCGGCCAGAAGCGCCGCACCGCCGGCTCCAGCGCGATGTAAGCAACCCAGAGCTGGGCGCCGGTGAAGAGCGCGTCGCCGAGCGCTTCGCCAAGCAGATCGTAGCCCCCGGACGCTGTCGCCAGATGGGCGCGCGACAAGAATTGCGCCAGGTTGGCGAGAGAGGCGAAAGCGGCCAGGCGAAAGGCCCCCTGCCGGTCGCCGCGCCCCAGCCGCAAATTGCGCCAAGCCAGGAATGCGGCAATAATGAGACCGCCGGAAAGAACGGACCACACGTAGTCCGGGCGCGCTTGGGTCTGCGCGTTGGGCATGCGGTCGGGTTGGTTCCACGGCCCGATGATTTGAAAGTAGACGGGCTTCCCGCGCCACCAGGCCGCTTCCACACGGACTTTGGTTGCGGGTGGGCCCGGGAGCGATCCGGTCCAAGCGGCCCGCGCGTCGGTGGCGGCCAGCGGCGTCCATTGCGGATCGGCAGGTTGGAAGGATTTCAGATCGAGTCCCGCCGCGGCGAACAACGGCGCGGAATCGGGTGGCTGCGCCGGCGCGGGCGACGTGTCCAATTGCGGAGGAATGGCCTCAAACCGCTGCAGGCGGCCGGTCAGGTCGAGCCTGATGTTGGCCATTCCCGAGATCGTTCGCGGCGGATCATCCCAGTAAACGCTGCCCAGATCGTCGAAGCTTTGCGGTTCCAGCGGCCGCGGGCTTTCCCGGTAGCTGAAGTAGATCATCGGAGGCTGGCCATTCGCAGCGGCGTTCCAATCCACGGACTGCTTGAACTGTTCCCGGAGGTAGCGCCGATAGCTCGCGTTGTAGACGAAATTCCAAGCTCGATCCGCTACCGGTCCGGTGTAACCGAGTTGCTGAATGGTCCGGTGCGCCTGGGCGGCGAGCGCATCGGGAGGCAGCTCGAAATCCATTTTCCCAGTGAGCGTCTGGCGCGAATACACGAACACAACGGCGCCGAGCGCCAGCAGGACGCCCGCCAAACAGGCGATGGCCACAACCGGACGTAAGCCTTCTTGCGCACCGGCCGCGGCCACCATTTCGGGCGATGGCGTTTCGCCGGCCGCGAGGGCCGCCGCCAACGGATCGCCTCCCGGCAGCGCGGCCGAAACCGCTAACGCCGAGGCGGGACGCGCCGCGGGATCGGCTTCGAGGCATTTGAGGATGATCCGCTCGACGGCAGGGTCGATGTCGCGAACCTGGCTCGATATTTCAGTTGGCCGGCTCTCTTCGCGAAGCCGGACCAACTCAGCCAGCGTGTTCGCCTCGAACGCGCGCCGTCCGGTGAACATCTCGTACATCACCAGGCCGAGCGAATAGATGTCGCTCTTAATGGTGACCTCTTTGCCGGCGAGCTGTTCGGGCGACATGTAAGCGGGCGTGCCGCTTTGGATGTCGGCGCCGCGAAAGTCCTCCGCCAATCCCGCCAGGCCGAAGTCGGTGATCAGGACTTGGCCGCGGCCGTCGATCATGATGTTGGCCGGTTTCAGATCGCGGTGCAGGACGCCCTGCGAATGAGCGGCCGCCACTCCGGCGCACAGCTTACGGGAGATCTCGACGGCTTTGTCCGCGGGAAGACGCCCGATGCGCAGCAACAACGACGCCAGGTTCTCGCCGTCCACGTACTGCATCGAAATGAACGGCTGGCCGCCCACGTCACCGATGTCGAACACCCGGCAGACATTGGGATGGGTGACCTGTCGCGCGACCCGGACCTCGTTGTAAAAGCGCGCCAACCCCCCGGGGTCCTGCGTGGTGGCTTCCGGAAGAAACTTCAGCGCGACCGTTTGACCGAGGCGCAAATCGGTGGCGCGATACACCTCGCCCATCCCGCCCTTGCCGAGACGGCCGAGAATACGATAGCGGTCGGCCAGGAGCGTACCCGGCAGGAAGCGGCCCTCGTCAGGATCAGCGTGGCTGGCCGAGGAGACCGTGGAAACGGAAATGGCAGCCGTTGCGGCCGAGGTCGGCATCGCGGCGACGGACAAACGCGCGCCGCAGCTTAGACAGAACTGGCTGTTTTCGGGAATCTGCGAGGAGCAGCGAGCGCACTTGACCATCCCAGATCAGTATCGCAGTGGTTGGGCGGTGTTGGCTGGCGCTGGCGGGCTGGCGGACAACCCGGTCGCCCCTCTGATAGAATTCCCTAGCCAGGAGGCAAACCGTGAAGTTCTTGTCTGGAATCGTAATCGAAGTGCGCCTTGCCTTCTGTCTTGCTACATTGGCGGCTATGACCACCGCCTCCGCTCAGCCCGGCGATATCGTGCATCGATTCGTCGAAGTTAACGGGATCAAGATGCATATCGCCGAGCAGGGCACAGGCCCGCTGGTGGTGCTGGTCCACGGGTTTCCGGAGCTTTGGTATAGCTGGCGTCATGTGCTGCCGGCGCTCGCGGCCGCCGGCTATCACGCGGTAGCGCCCGACATGCGCGGCTATGGCCAGACCGACGCTCCGCCGAATATCGAGGACTACACGCTACTCCAATCGGTGGGTGATATCGTCGGTGTGGTTCACGCCCTCGGATACGAACATGCGGCGATCGCGGGCCACGATTGGGGCGCTCCGGTGGCGTATAACGCAGCCAACTTGCGGCCCGACATCTTCACCGCTGTAGTGCTCTTGAGCGTTCCTTTCGGCGTGCGCGGCGAAGGCGGAGTGAAGCCGACCGAGAGCATGCAAGGGCGCGTGCCCAAAGGCATGCAGTTCTATCAAACTTATTTTCAGACGCCGGGAGTTGCCGAGAAGGAATTCGAGACCGATCCGAAACGCACACTGCGCATGTTGCTGTATTCTCTTTCGGGTTCGATTCCAAAGCAGGACCGCTGGCGTTACGTATTCGGGCTTGACCAAAATGCGCTGGCTGGTTGCACCGATCCCAAACAATTGCCCGCCTGGTTGAAGCCGGAAGATCTCGATTACTTCGCCAAGGAATTCGCCCGCACCGGTTTTCGAGGCGGCCTCAACTGGTATCGCACCCAAGACATTTTCTGGCGCGAGACGGCGTTTCTGATCGGACGCAAACTTTTGCAGCCCACGCTATATGTCGGCGGCGAGGACGATGCCGTGGTGGAATTCGCGCGGCCGGGAGTGGACAATCTGGAGAAGAGCGTTCCGAATCTTTGGAAGAAGGTCCTGCTGCCGGGCGTGGGTCACTGGACCGAACAGGAAGCGCCGGCGGAAGTGAACCGGCTCATCATCGAATTTCTGCGCGCACAGAAGTGAACTACTCATAGCGCAGCGCGATCATGGGATCCACGCGCATGGCGCGGCGCGCCGGGATGTAGCAGGCCAGCGCCCCAGCCGCCACCAGAATCAGAGCGGTGACCAGGAACGTGAGCGGATCGAAAACGCTTACGTGGTAGATCTGGCTACGCAGTAGGCGGCTGAACGCGAGCGACGCCACCAGTCCGATCACAAGTCCGACGCCCGTCAATTGCATTCCTTGACCAACCACCAACTTCAACACTTCGCTCCTTTGCGCGCCCAGCGCGACCCGAATCCCGATCTCTTGCGTCCGCTGACCCACCGAATAGCTGATGACGCCGTAGAGGCCGATCACCGCCATTAGCAGCGCCAGGCCGGCAAAGATTCCGAGCAGCGTCACGACGAAGCGGCGCGGCG
>JBEKHQ010000411.1:0-4210 GCA_050012195.1 Bryobacteraceae bacterium
CGGAATACTGTTCGCCTTCGCCCGGAATCGGCGACCGTGATGGTGGCGTGGTTGAGCGCCTGCAATTGGATTTGGCGCTTGCGCGCTTGCGCAAGCAAGCCAGGTGTAATCAAACCAGGCGCAGCGGCGATCGCAGGCAGAGACAGCAGGAGCCTTCGCCGGGATAGCGTCGTGCAAAGGCGCGCGGGAAATTCAACCTGGGAGCTCATGGTCATGGAATCATCTCACCTCATTTCCCGGAACTCCGTATCACTCACCCATGACTGTCGACAGGAACGCTATTGCTGCTGTTTTCGGCGGCGGTCCTCCTGCAACTGTTCCAGCATGCCGCGCACCATTCCGTTGGCCGGATCGAGTTCGAGCGATTTTTCCAGATTTATTATGGCCGACACGTGATCCACTTTGCGGGTGTAGGCAAAACCAATCAGAGCGAAGGTTTTCGCCGACTGCGGATTGAATTCACCCGATCTCTCATCGCCAAGGCTTTCTGAAGATTGACGCGAGCCTCCGCCGAGTTGGGCTGAAGGCGCAGCGCTTCCTGGAATTGCGCAATCGCGTCGTCCATCCGCCCCAGATTTCCGAATGTGTTTCCGAGCATCGTGTGGGCCATCACGGAGTCCGGTTTCAGCCGAATCGCAACCCCGAACTGCTCCTCAGCCTCTTTCAGACGGCCCTGCATAGCGAGCGCCAATCCGAACGCATTACGGGCATCTACGTCGTCGCCCTTCAGCCGAATCGCGGATGACAACGGCGCCAGCGCTTCCTGGGGTCGGCCGAGCAGCCCCAGGTCCGCGCCCAGGTTGATCAGCGCCGCCACATAGCGCGGTTCGATGGCAATTGCTTGGCGATATTCTACGAGTGCGTCCTCGTAGCGGCCTTCGACACGCAAGGCGTCCCCCAGGCAGCCGTGAGCGATGGCGTTGTCCCCGGTGACCTGGAGGGCATGCATAAACAGCGTTTTACTGTTCTCCCAATAGGAAACTTGCCGGGCGGTCAGCATTAGGCACGCGAGCCCTGCGGCAGCACCAAGCCCGGCCAAGACGGAGCGCGTCTTAGGCCAGTGCTGCCAGACATCCGCCGCACCCCAGGCAAGCATCACGGAAAGTCCGACCATCGGGATGTACATGTACCGGTCGGCGTGAGACTGGTCGCCCACCTGAATAATTCCGATCACCGGAAGGATGGTGACTAAATACCAAGACCAGCCGACGGCCAGATATGGCCGTGTCCTGACCAGGCCTAGCACTACTGCGGTGATCATCACCAGCGCCGCGCCGCTCGCGATCACTTGCCAGACCGGAGGGCTTTCCCTCAACGGATAAAACACCGCGAGCCGCATGGGCCACAGCATGTCCCGGATATAGACAGAGGCCGAAACCACGGCGTTGGCAACGCGGGTAGAGACGGAAAACAACTCGACAGGCCTCACCGCTCCGCCGCTGCGCTGAACCAGCACCGTCGTCACCGACATCAGGATTGCTAGAACGAAGAAGGGCGCCTTCTCACGAGTCTGGCCGTGGATGAACTGCGCCCGTGAGCCTGACGGGGGGTAACGCCGCAACGGCCAGAAATCCAAAAGGACGAGGACCGCCGGCAGCGTCACCACCATCGGTTTGGCAAGAAACCCGAGGCAGTAGAGGAGGAGGGTAAGGAGATACGCTCCGGGTTTGGGCCGCGACACATAGCGAGCATAGGACAACAGGGTCAGCATCCAAAACAACACACTGAGGACATCCTTCCGCTCAGCGACCCAGGCGACTGATTCCACGTGCAGAGGATGCAATGCGAAAAGAAAGGCCACCATCGCGCTGGGGCCTGTCGCCCCGGTCATTCGCTTCAGCAGCGCAAAAAGAAGCAGCGTGCTGGCGGCGTGCAGCAGGACGTTCGTCAAATGCTGCGGCCCCGCTTCGAACCCCCAGAACTGGCAATCGGCCATCAAAGAAATCCAGGTGAGCGGAAACCAGTTTGCGACCTCGGTGTTGGTGAATGCCCAACGCAGATTATCGGCGTTTAAGCCGCTGGTCACATGGAGATTTTGGGTGACGTAGACTGGATCATCGTAATTAATAAAGTCGAAATGGCGAACTGGGGCGTATATCCCGAGGGTGAGAAGCAGCAGGCACGCGCCTAGACCGAGGTCCAACTCATGGGCGCGCCAGAGTGCGCGTAAATCTCTCACCAATCCCATCTCTCGCGCCAGTATATAACACGCGTTTGCAGCTCACGGTCATTCGTTGGACGGACATAGTGGATTTTTCCGGCCTGCAGTGCGCTAGTGGCAGCCCCTCATGCTGTCGCTCAATTCGCGGAAGCGCCCTGCGGGAACAAATTGTCTGGCCTCACGTGCCGCCTTTTCCAACTTCCGGTAGCCGTTGCACAAGTCGCGCTGCACGACAGGGCAATCGCGATTAAGCGAGAGGCTCCCGGCCTTGTCCGTCACGGCGCAGCTCCCTCCCTCGATCCTGCCGTAAAGCCGCACGACCCGGCTGAGTGTCTCCTGGGAGTCGTCCAGCAGATACGATTCGAGCAGCGACTGAGCCCCGTCGGCCATTTTGTTTTGCGCCTGGTAAGCGGACGCGATCAAGGAATAGGTAAGGGGGGCGACCGGCACGAGCTTCGGCAGATAGAGGAACGCCTCCAGCGCAGCCTGCGGTTCGCCCAGCCGCAAACACACGCGCCCCATAGTCGCATAGACCTCGGGATTACCGTCTGGCGGAATTTCGTGAGAGGGCCTGCCACGCGCCATCTCGCGGCGCCGATGGCTAGCGTCGAAAGCGCGGTCGGCTGTGACAGCTTGGAGAGCCGCCTCAAGGGCTTCGCGATACCACTTCGCGCTAGCGGCGTCCGCGTGAGGGTTGCCATCGGGATCGCGCGAGGCCACCAGGTCGCCGCGGGCGAGGCAGAGTCTGGCGAGTGTCGCGGGAATCACACTTGGCATGTCGCGAGCCGGCAGTCCGGCGACAATTTTCTCCGCCGCCTCGGCCTCACGGATCGCCCGTTCGCCCAGCAGGAAATCGGGGTCCAATGTGAACCAATCCCGAGCGAGGGAGAGGTGCGGACGAACCGCGTAAGGGACCGCCCCCTCCGCGCTCACATACAACGTCTCGCCATTCCTCCAATCGGGATTACGTAAGTAAGTGCGCGCGCCGTAAGCGACCGCGATCGCGCCCAGCGCCGCCATTGCCGCCATCCGACCAAGGCCCAGACGGGCCGCTACTCGATGAATCCCCATAGATACCGCGATCGCAAACCCCACCGACGGCAGGTAGAGCAGGCGTTCCGCCATGATGGTCCCAGTGATCACCAACAGATTTGAAGCCGGCAACAGTGCGAGCGTGGAAAAACCGAGCAGGAAGAATCCCGTCCGGCTCCGCCGGTAACAGAACGCACCGAGTAACAGCAGGACAGCCACGGCCGCCATCGGAATCCACTGCTGCCAGGCTCCTAAGCGCCAGTCAAACAGCGGGACCTGGTTGAAAGAATAATCGCACGATTGCCCGACGGGCCATGCCAACAGCCCGAAGTACCGTCCGATCACTCCGACCGCGGTGAGCCGCCCTCGGAAGAACCCGGCGTCGGAGATCGGGTTATCCACGAACTGAATTTCCATGGCGCCATCGTGACGCAACGCCAACCAGCGCAGGCACAGCATGACGAGAACAGGCAACGCCAACCAAACGTAGTCTCGCCGGATCAAGCCGCGCCGCGAACCTCCCCATCGGGCGCGGTACACGAAATCGAAAAACACCGCCAAGGCCAGCACCGCTACTCCGCTTTCCTTCGAAAACACCGCGACGGCCGCGGCGGTCATCATGCCGATTCGATGGAGGGTCTTCCATTTGCCCTCGAAGGCCTCTTTGTAAGCGTAAAGCACCAGAGCGCCCAGGACGCCGAGTGCGGCCAATTCCTCCGGCCGTCCGGCGATATAGGTTACCGCTTCGGTGCAGACAGGATGCAGCGCCCACAGAGCCGCGGCGAAAAGTGCGGGCCAATACCGCCTCGCCAGCCGCAGCGCCAGCAGGTAGACCAGGAACGCGTTCGCCGCATGCGCCGCCAGGTTGAACCAGTGATATCCGGCAGGCCGATCGGCGTCGCCCAGCACGACGTAGTTCACCACATATGAAAACGTGGTGAGCGGCCGGTACAGCCCGCTATCGAAAGCGGGCCACGTGTAGCTGTGCTGTAGAATTTCCTTGAGATGGCTGAAAGT
>JBEKHQ010000412.1:0-4209 GCA_050012195.1 Bryobacteraceae bacterium
ATTGGCCTCCTATCGCGGGCCTCTTCGGGCGCGCGGCGGGCTCCGGCGTCAGCACCTCGAAAAGACGATCCGCAAGCCCAGGCGTGTCCAGAATCGCGCCCAGCAACAGCAAACAATTCCGAGAGTCGCGATGCTCGGCCAGCCGCAGCAGAGCGCGGCTCACTCCCACGTCCCGCCGGAACCGTTCGGCGCCCTCGATGAGCCACAGATCCAGTTGGTCTTCGTGCACGCGGATGTCCGAGACGAGTTCAGTGTGATAGCCTTCCGGATCGTCCACCAAGTAGCCCGGATGCACCTTGAAAAAACGCGCCAGCAGCATGCGCGTCGAGTTGGTCAGATGCGGACGCGCGCCGCTTTCGATCTGCGAAAGATAGGACTGGCTGATGGACTGCTTCAGTTCGCTCTTAATCGCCCGCACCACTTCTTGCTGCGTCAGCTCGCGCCCCAAAGCACGCAACGCGCCCTCCATTTCCCGCAGATATCGGAGTTTCTCGCCCAGCCGCATATATCGCTAATCGACATAACGATATCACATATTGCTATTTCCGTCAAG
Source organism: Bryobacteraceae bacterium (assembly GCA_050012195.1). Lineage (GTDB taxonomy): Bacteria > Acidobacteriota > Terriglobia > Bryobacterales > Bryobacteraceae > Palsa-89. The sequence goes on from JBEKHQ010000412.1 coordinate 554, forward strand.
AGCCTGCTTCGGCGATCATAAAAGCAACGTGTCCCAAGACTTGCCGTTGGTCAGCATCGTCACCCCGGTTCTGAACATGGGGAACTTCGTCGAAGAGACCATCCGAAGCGTGCTGTCGCAGGACTATCCGAATCTCGAATACATCGTCATGGACGGAGGTTCCACCGATGGCACGCTCGAGATCCTGGAGAAATACCGCGGCCGCTTGTCGTATTGCTCCGGGCCCGACCGCGGAACCGCCGACGCGATCAACAGAGGCTTCGAACGATCGGCCGGCAGCTTCTTCGGCTTTTTGAACGCCGACGATTCCTATCTTCCCGGCGCGATCTCCGCCGCGGTTCGTCATCTGGTGGCGGAACCCGCCCTAGGCGCAGTCTATGGCGATGGGAATTGGGTGGACGAAACGGGGCGCGTGATTCGGCCGTATCCGGTCCAGCCTTTCGATCCGGATTTGTTCCGCAAGGAATGCTTCATTTGCCAGCCCGCGTCGCTGATGCGGCGGGAAGCGTTCGAATTGGCCGGGCGCATGGACCCCGGGGTTCGCGGGTTCGATTACGATTTGTGGATTCGCATCGCGCGCGTCTATCCGATGCGCAAGATTGACGGCGTTCTGGCCAACTCGCGCATGCACCTGGGGGCCAAAACGCTGGGTCAGAGGAAGGCCATGCTTGAGGACGCGTTGGATGTGATCCGCTCGCACTATGGCTATGTGCCGTTCTCGCAAATTCACGCCTACGCGTCTTACCTGGCGGATCGCCGCGACCAGTTCTTCGAGCCGCTGCGCCCGTCCTTCACGAAGTACCTGCTGAGCTTGCCGGTCGGCCTTCGATACAATGCCCGGCATCCGTTCCGATTTTTCCGGGAGTGGGCGCGGGTGTTGACGCTGGCTGGATTCCTGCGGCGAGCGCGCGCCCTGTCGCGCAGAGACCCCGGGCTGTAACCAGTACAATAAGAGCTTTGGGATCGTTCGTCATGTGGAACGGCAGCTACTTATTCGTATTGCGGACGCTGGTGGAAAAGGACTTTAAGGTCCGCTACCGAAACATGTCCCTGGGACTCCTTTGGTCGCTGGTCAATCCGTTGATCATGATGGGAGTGTTGACGTTCGTTTTTACCCAGATCTTCCCGAATCCCAACGGAAAGCTGTTTCCATTATCCGTGCTGTGCGGGCTGATTCCGTTCAATTTCTTCACCATCGCGTGGCTGAGCGGAACCACGTCGCTGCTCGACAACGCCAACCTGATCAAGAAGGTCCCGGTGCCGCGGCACGTGTTCCCCATCGCGAGCGTATTGTCCAATTGCCTGCACTTGCTTATTCAGATCGCCCTGCTTCTCACGCTGATACTGATATTCGGGCGCGGCGCCAACTGGAATTGGCTATGGTTGCCGGTGATTTGGGCTTTGGAAATTCTTTTCGTCCTCGGACTGACGCTGATTTTCTCGGCGCTCAATATCTACGTGCGGGACGTCCGCTACGTCGTCGAATCCACGAACGTGGTGCTTTTCTGGATGGTGCCGATCTTCTATTCGTTTGCGCTCATTCCCAGCCGGTACCGGGAAGTCTACCAGTTCAATCCAGTGGCTGCGCTGGTCCTGATGATGCGCAACATTCTGTTGGATGGCCGGCCCCCGCTGGCTCACACGTTGAGCCTGCTCGCGATGGTGTCCGTCCTTATGTTTGGCGCGGGGTGGGTCGTCTTTCGAACGCTGAAGCGGCGGTTCTACGATTACCTCTAGGCGCTCGCCATGACGTTTCTTGAATTCCAAAACGTCTCCAAGTGGTTTCCGCACAACGCCGGCCGGCAGCTACTCCGGACCCACATCCTGCGATGGTTCGGCTCCGGAAAACAGCAGCCTTTCTACGCTTTGAAGAACCTGTCGTTTCGAGTGGAAGAAGGCGAAAGTCTCGGCGTGGTGGGTCATAATGGCGCGGGCAAAAGCACCTTGCTGAGCCTGGCCGCGGGGCTGGTGGAACCGAACCCCGGCCGCATTATCCGAAGCGGGCGCATCGGCGCGTTATTGGAGCTCGGATCGGGTTTTCATCCCGACCTTACGGGCGCGGAGAACCTGGTCATGAATGCGTCGCTGCTGGGGCTCAGCCGGGGGCGGACGTTCGATCTGTTCGATCAGATTGTGGAATTCTCCGAAATCGGCGACTTCATCAACGAGCCTTTGCGCACCTACTCGAGCGGCATGATCATGCGGCTAGGATTCTCCATCGCCATTCAAGCCGATCCCGATATTCTGCTGTTGGATGAGGTGCTGGCGGTGGGCGACGCCCGTTTTCAAGAGAAATGCCGGAGCGCGCTGGCGTCGTTTCGGCGCGGTCCCAAATGCCTGCTGTTCGTCTCGCACTCGGCCGCGGCGGTGCGCGAAATGTGCACGCGGGCGATTTGGCTCGACCATGGCAGCTTGGTGATGGACGGCGACGTGCAATCTGTCCTGGAGGCTTACCAAGACCAGGGGACTCTAAAGCAACGCTGATCCTTATCGGGAGACAGCCGCGGATCAGGAGACAGCTGCGGCGGAAGTCGGCTGGTGGAGTTTCCGCCGGACTTGGCTTTCGATCCACGAATAGGTTCGCGCCAAGCCCTCTTCGAGCGAAATGGCAGGCTCCCAGCCCAGCACCTGCCGCAGCAACGTATTGTCCGAATTGCGGCCGCGCACGCCCATCGGCCCTTCGATGTGCTTCGTGCGAATCCGCACGCCGGCTATGCCCGCGATGATATCCGCGAGCTGATTAATGGTCACCATGCGGTCCTGCCCGAGATTCAAAGGTCTGCGAAAATCCGATTCCATCAACCGGTACAGGCCTTCGAGACAGTCATCGATATAGCAGAAGGATCGGGTCTGCTCGCCGTCGCCCCAGATTTCGATCTCCGGATTGCCGGTCAACTTCGCGGCTGCGATTTTTCGGCAGAGAGCCGCGGGAGCCTTTTCGCGCCCGCCATCCCAGGTACCCAAAGGCCCGAAGATATTGTGGAAGCGCACGATCCGGGTCTCGATGCCGTAGTCTTCGGCATAGTGCAGGCACAGCCGCTCCGAGATGAGCTTCTCCCAGCCATAGGCATCCTGCGGCTGCGCCGGGTATGCGTCTTCCTCCTTGAGAGGCGTTACGTTGGCGTCGGTCTGCTTGAATTCCGGATATACACAAGCGGAGGAAGTGTACAAAAGCCGCCGAACCCCGTTTACGCGCGTCGCTTCGAGTGTATTGAGGTTAATGAGTGCGTTGTTGTGCAGGATCAGCGCGTGATGCGCGCTGATGAAACCCATCCCGTCCATGTCGGCCGCCAGCGCGTACACATGATCGACGTCGCGCGTGGCATCGACACAGTTTTCCCAGCGCCTGAGATCCAGCAAGGCGAATTCGTCCGCCGCGCTGGGAGCGTATTCGGGCTTTTTCAAGTCCACGCCGCGCACCCAGTATCCGCGGTTCTTCAAATCGGACACCAAATGATGTCCGATGAATCCACCGGCGCCCGTTACCAACACTCGCAAGCTCATATCGTCGTCTTCTTTGAAGGATCAGGATTTGCTCACGCTCAGATTCGAGGCGGCCGCATCGGCGGCGCACGCCAGCGTAGCCGCGCGGCCCGTTTCCAGCGGACCCTGACCGCAAGCGATATACAGCGCCGCCGGCTCGAAAATATCCTGAG
>JBEKHQ010000413.1:0-4209 GCA_050012195.1 Bryobacteraceae bacterium
TAATTGCTTGCAGATCTCGATGCCGCTCATGCCTGGCAGGCGAAGATCCACGATCATCAAGTCGGGCTTTACGGAAAGGGCGCGTTCAAACCCCGTCTTGCCGTCCGACGCCAGAACCGGCGTGAAACCCTCTTGTTCGAGCATGATGCCGATGGTGTCGCGCAAACTCTCGTCGTCATCGATCACCAGGATTGTGGGCATGTGTAATAGAAATCGTAACGCGTCCGGCCGCGCAAATCGCGGGGGGGACGCGAGCTGGTCCTGGTTCAGGACCTGTTTTTACTAAAAGTTTACAACTTACTAACCACTGGCGACGGGTGGTCGCGTCAACATCGACATTAGAATAGGAGCGTGCGTGATCCCGTGTGCAACTCCGCCTAGCGGCGGGAATTCCGACACCGGCCAGAGCGAATTGTCAGGCCGAATTCTGAGACTGCGCGCGATTGGGCCGTTCACGCTCAGCGAAAACTCGTACCCGGCCGGGTTGGTGCTCGGCCAACACGTTCATCGCGAAAGCCACATCACGTTCGTTATCGAGGGCTGCTTCTGGGAGCGATATGCGGCAGGCTCGCTGAGATGCGGCGCCGGCGCGGTCCGGTTTCTGCCCGCCGCCACGATCCACGAGACCGAGATCGAATCCGCCTTGCGATGCCTGCGCATCATTAGCGACCCGGATGTTCTGGATCAGCTCGCCCGAAAATCCGCGGTTCCCCAAGAACCGAAGCAGATTCACGGCTTCTCGGCTACATGGCTGGCGAATCGCCTGTATGCCGAGTTCTCGCGCGGGGACGGCGCTTCGGCGATCGCGATCGAGGGCCTGGTGCTTGAGATCATAGCGGAACTGGCGCGTTCGGACTCCGCCGCCGATTCCCTTCCCCGCCCGAACTGGCTGAAGCGCGCCACCGAAATCGTCGAGGCAAGATTTCTCGAACGGCTGAGCCTAGCCGAGATCGCATCCGAAGTAGGGATCCACTATGTTCATCTTTCGCGCCAGTTTCGCAAGTACAACCGCTGCACCATCGGCGAACTGATGCGCAAACGGAGAGTCCAGCACGCGTCTCACCTGCTGGCCCACACTCGAACCCCGCTGGCGGAGATCGCTCTAGTCTGTGGCTTTTCCGATCAAAGCCACCTTTCGTTTCTTTTCAAGCGCTACATGGGGATGAGCCCGTCAAAATTCCGTTTGTTGGCCGGCCGAGCCTCGGAGGACGGCCGACCCATCTCGGCCAACGCGGCGGGCACGTAGGCAATCGCCGCGATATCGCTCAAACCAGTCGAGTCTGGATCTCGATTTTCGACGTCAGCGTTTGATGCACCGGACACTTGTCGGCGATTTCAAGAAGCTTGTCGCGCTGCTCGGAGCTGAGTCCGCCGTGAAATTGAATGTCGCGCTCAATTCGATCGAGCATGGCTTGCCTGGTTTCGCAATCGGCGCAATCTTGCGCATGAAACCTGGAGTGGCGGAGCCGGACCGTGATCCCGATCAGTGGCCAAGCCTTGCGCCGGGCGTACATCGCGACCGTCATGGAGGTGCAAGCACCTAGCGCCGCCAGCAGAAACTCGTAGGGAGTTGGACCGGCATCATTTCCTCCGACGGACACCGGTTCGTCGGCGGTCAACGCATGAGTGCCGGCCAAGATCTCCTGGGTGAACCCCGTGATACCACCCCGAACCACGACCTCCATGCGTCATTTCTCCAGTTCGCCAGGCACGATCTGATCCACGTAACACCACATCCAACGCTCGCCCGGTTCAATGGACCGGATGAGCGGATGGCCGTCGGTATGGAAATGCTTGGTGGCGTGTTTATTTTTCGATGAATCGCAACATCCGACGCGGCCGCAGATCAGGCACAGCCGCAGATGCACCCATCGGTCGCCCATCCTGACGCAATCCTCGCAGACATGCGTACTGGTTGTGGTGATCTTGGCCTGATCGAGATGCGAGCACTGTTTCGACATTTAGCCTCCGACTCTCGCCGCATTTCCCGGACTTCGCTCGAGCGCCGCGCGATCCCATCGTGCGAGATTCGCCCCCGCTTCATAGGTGCTCTGCAAAAACTCCATTAGCTCGGACTCCGGTGATTGCGCGCCGCGAACAGCCTCGTAAGGCAGGATGAATTCGGACATCCCGGCGTGATAAAGCGCGGCGGACGGCCGGATGGAGCAGGTCTTCAGGCCGGGTGGTTCGGGCGCGGTGTACGAATAAAACGCGGGTTGGATTCCCCCGCCCCCAGGCCAGAAGCCGGCGCTGATCACCTCGTGGGAATAAGCTTCCCGCTGAATCGGGTCCGCCCGATCCGGCGCCCGGCGTCCGGAAAAGCGCGTCACCGCCAGATCGAAACTCCCCCAATAGAAATGCACGGGACTGCACTTTCCGATGAATCCGCCGCGGAATTCCTTGAAAACCTGATCCACCGAGACCAGGATACGCCAGAAGCGGTGCGCGTATTCCTCATCGTAGCTGGCGTGCGTGACATCCTCGGCAAACGGGATCGGATTCGCAACTTCATCCGGGTGGGCATGGATTTTCACGTCGATGGCGAGGGAAGCGAGCGTGTTCATCAGCTCCCGATAAAAGTCGGCGACCGTGCGCGGCCTGAGATCCAAGGTCCGAACCGCACCCTCGCTAGTTTCGACAACGAGCTTGTGGTCGATGAAATCGAACCGAATTTCGAAGCTGCCCGCTTGATACGGGATGGGAGATGTAGTGAGGCCGCGCGCCGTCACATACAAGGTAACGTTCCACCAATGATTGACCAGCGGCGTGAGCGTCATACGGATCTTGCCCACGATCTGGGTCCACATGTGCAGCGTCGCGTAAGTATCCTGCCAAGCTTCGAGCGGCAGTTGCGGCCAAGCGCTGTTTTCCATTTTTACTGCACGGCCACGGTAATATTCTGCGCCGAGCTGGACGCGCTGCCGACGGTTAGCACCACCGGCTGCGATCCGGATCCGACGTTGGGTGGGATTTTGACGTTCACCTGCAGTACTCCCGAGACCAGTCCGGGCGATTCACCCGCATAGAGGATCTGCGCCGTCTGGCCGCCGATGGTCACGGTGATCGGGGTGGCCGCGGGAACCGGGTAAGTTGGGCCGCTCGACGACGTTACCGAACCGGTCGCGGGTTGCGGCGAGAGAACGCCTTCCCCGGTGGCATATATCAGGACCGTCGAACCCTTGGCGGCTGGATTGCCCGATCCGTTGACGCTAAAGTCATGGTTCAGGATTGCGCCTTGGCCGTTGCCCCCCTGGCTCAACGAGAAAATGGCCGGCGCTGTCGCCGCGACGCCCAGCGGGAGCGTCGCCGAGGGCGTGCCATTGGAATTTACCACCAAGTTGGCCGTCGCCTGACCGCTGATTTCATAAGGAACAATCGCGTTGATCTGACCGCTGGAAACGTAGATCAACGGAGCTTCGACGTCGTTGACAGTCACCGTCGTGTTTCCGAGTGTGGTCGCGACCGTGCCGGCAGAGGTCAACGTAAGCCCTTGCGGTGTTGACGGTCCAATATTGGTGCCGAAGATGGAAATAATCTCACCCGGGGAAATCGAGCCGGGCAGGTCGCTGGCAGCGTTCAATACCGACGTCACGACGGGCGCCGGCAAAGGCTGCACGGTCACGCTCACGTTAATGACCTGCGTGCCGGCCGAAGAACTCACGGTGATTGTCCCGGCGTAGGGCGTCGCCGATGCCGGCAGGCCGGCTAGTTCGGTTGCGTTGAGACCGATCGAAAGCGTTTGCGGAGTGGTCCCACTGGTAGGATTGACCGTAAACAGACCTTGCGACGCCGATACCGTAAAATTCACCGCGGTCCCGCTGCTGGTCACCATCACGGTCTGGGCGGCGGGCGGCGTAGTGGCGCCGACGGAAGATGTAAAGCTGAGATTGTTCGAACTCAGGGTAAGGCTCTGCGTCGACCCGATATGCAGGGCCACCGGAACGACCAACGCGCTGGGAGTCGCGCCCGGGACCAGTATCGTAATGAGGCCGGAATAGTCGGCCTGCGGTAGGTTAGAACCGTCAACCGACACCGCCAAGCTTGCCGGCGTAGTGGTACTGGCGCCTGTCGCCAAGTTCAACCAGTTGCCGCCGGTTGGAGTTATGACGGAGGCGGACGCCAAAAAACTTAGGCCGGGAGTGCTGCTGGTAATTCGGAGGGTCTGCGGCAATGGGGTCGATCCGCCCGGGAGTTGCGTGAAACTCAGCG
>JBEKHQ010000414.1:0-4208 GCA_050012195.1 Bryobacteraceae bacterium
CAGCCCAGCCGAACTCGCCGGTCCCCTCGCGGCGGCGCGCCGCTTCCTCGCGGATACCAAATCGTCGCTCGCCAAGGCGTGGCTCACCATCGCGCTGCGGTTCCACGGCGAAAATCCGGCGTCCGCGCCGGAGGACGCCAAGGTATCGGGCGACGTCATGCTGGCGGCGCTCCAAACCCTCGGTCATCCGGCCGGGAACTATCGGCTCCTGCAAACGGGAGGGCGGGCGTGAATCGTAGAAAATTCCTGATACTCGGCGGCGCGGCAGTAGTGGGAACATACGCCGGGACCAAGCTGCAGAAGCCTCCCAAGCTACCGGACGGACCGGCGGGAAATTCCGGAGTCGCCATTATCCGCGCACGATCCTATTCCGACGACCTGGTCGCGCGGATGCTCGAAGGTATTCGCGAATGCGGCCTGGACGTTCGCGGCAAACGCGTGCTGCTGAAGCCGAACCTGGTGGAGTTCGATTCTTCCACCGTAATCAATACCGACGCCTCGGTGATTGCCGCGGCGGTCGAGGTATTCGAGCGGCTGGGCGCGGCGGAAGTCAAGATCGGAGAAGGGCCGGGACATCGGCGCGACACCCTCGATCTTGCCGACGACGCACGTTATCGCGCCACCGTGCCGAAATTCGAGCGCATTTTTACCGATTTGAATCGCGACGATGTCTCGCCTATCCGGAATTTCGCCGGCGAATCCCGTTTCTATTTCCCGAACACCGTGCTGGCGGCCGACCTCATTGTTTCGTTGGCGAAGATGAAAACGCATCACTGGGCGGGCGCGACGCTCTCAATGAAGAACTTTTTCGGAATCGTCCCGGGCTCGGTGTACGGCTGGCCCAAGAACAAGCTGCACTATCTCGGGATTTCGGAATCCATCGTGGCGCTCAACCGCGCGTTCCGCAACACGTTCGCCATCGTGGACGGAGTAGTCGGCATGGAAGGCAACGGCCCGATTCAAGGCACGCCCAAGCCCGCCGGAGTGCTAGTCATGGGCCGGGATCTGGTGGCAGTGGACGCCACTTGCTGCCGCGTCATGGGAATCGATCCGGAAAAGCTGACCTATCTGCGTCAGGCCGCCGATCTGGGGCACGTTCGGGCCGAACGAATCGAGCAGCGGGGCGAAACAGTCGCGGCCGTGCGAACCAATTTTGCCCTGATCGACGAATATAAAGACCTGCGGCTGGGCTGATCCCTGTGCCGGTGACGCGTTTTCCCCTCGCGCTGGAACGACGATTCACCCGATTGGCGCGACGCAAGTGGCTCACCATCCTTCTGGTAGGCCTGCTTTCCCTGGCGTCGCGAGCGCTGCTGCTGCCCATACTTCCGATCCCTCAGCCTGCCATTCAGGACGAATTTAGCTACCTGCTGGCGAGCGATACGTTCGCATCCGGACGCCTGACCAATCCGACTCCCGCCTTCGCGGATCATTTCGAAACGCCGCAAGTGCTGGTGCGCCCGACTTACGCATCCAAATACCCGCCGCTCGCGGGCCTGGTGATGGCGCTAGGGCAAAAACTGGCTGGCCATCCTTGGGTCGGCGTCTGGCTGAGTTCGGGCGCGCTTTGCGCCGCGATTTGCTGGGCGCTGCAGGGTTGGTTGCCGGCGCCGTTGGCCCTGCTGGGAGCACTGTTGGCGCTTGTCAAGATCGGAATCGTCAGTTATTGGAGCGAAGGATATTGGGGCGGAGCTTACGCCGGGATCGGGGGTGCCCTGGTGATTGGAGCCGTACCGCGCCTGCTTCGCCGCCGTCGATCGGCCGACGCAATCGCGTTCGCTTCCGGCATCGCGATTCTGGCCAACACCCGGCCCTATGAGGGGCTGGTGCTGGTGCTCGTATGCACTGCCTATCTTGCGGCGATTTCCGTCCACCGACAGACCGGCATCGGAAGGCTGGCGAAAAGCCTGGCGCTTCCGATGGCTCTCGTGCTCATTCCTGTCTTCGCCTGGATGAGTTACTACAACTATCGGGTCGCTGGAGACCCATTGAACATGCCTTATGTCACCCACGACGCGCAGTACGCGGTTTGGTCGCCTTTGCTATGGCAGACCCATCCCGCAGCTGAGCCGCGCTACAGCAGTCGGTTTCTGAGAGATTTCTGGGTGCTGGGAGACGGCCGCGAAAAACAGGCCGCCCACGCGATCCCAGTCAAAGCCCACGTTTCCGATTTATTGGACTTGGGACGGTTCTATCTGGGATGGCCGCTGATGCTTGGCATGCTCGCGCTCGCTTATCCGTTGTGGCGCAATCCAACGGCCCGCGCCGCGCTTTTGCTATCGGCGATGTTCTATGTAGGAATCGCCTTCGACGTGCGTTTGTATCCGCACTATGCAGCGCCGGCAACCGCTTTGATCTATGTTCTTGCAGCCTGCGCGTTCCGCAGCCTGAGAAAAGCCTGGCCTGGGAGGTTCGCCGAACGTGTCTACTTGCCTTGGTTTTTGTTCGGTCTGTTTGCCGTCGCCACCTTGCCTGGGCTTCACGGCAGCCGCTACTGGTTTGGCCCTGCGGACTTCCACGTCAGGGCTAAACGCGCCGCGGTAACCAAGCAACTCGAACGTGAACCCGGCGGCCAATTGGTGCTGGTGCGATACGGAGCGCAGCATGACTTGTTCGAGGAGCTGGTCTACAACCCCGCCGATATTGACCGATCTAAGATCATCTGGGCCAGATCGCTTGGCCCCGAAAAGGATCGCGAGCTTCTGCGGCACTATCGGGGCAGGCGCGCATGGTTGCTGGTGGAAGACGGCACGGTCACGCTAAGCCGGTATGCGATCACAGGCGAAGAAGTCGTCAATGCCTCGGCTGGCGGGCCTTATTATTGAGCATGTTACCGGCGCATATGAATGACACACTTAGACCCGCCATCATACGACCGGGCGGTAAAAAGGTACTACGCCACCCGATTTACAACCGCAGGGCACCGGGCGTTTTTAGGTTTGTTCTAAGGGCTTGCTCTGATTTATCGTACCGCCTAGGGATGATAAGTTACCACTAGCGATGGAGAAAACCCGTCGCTAAGGGAGAGGAGAACGAAATGACACGGATCACCAATCTGGCTTTAAAGTTGAAGGTTTGGAAGGATACTCGGGGACAGGACCTCATTGAATACGCGTTGATGGCGGGCTTCGTGGCAGTTGCCGCGGGCGCTATCATGCCGGGCGTTGCCACGAGTATCAGCACCATCTTCAGCAAGATTTCCAGCGTGATGACGGCTGCGTCCACGCAGAGCTAACTCTTTTGGGCGGATAGGCGGGGAGACAATCCTCTTCTTCGCCTATCCTCCTGTAAGATTTCCCGCTAATCGGCCGCTACGTCGCGGTCGCAAACGCGGCTCGTTTAGTTTGACAGGGCTCCGGCCTGTAGCTCGACAGTCAACCCGTCTAGGTTGCCTGCCGCGTCGAATTCCATCTCTTCGGCCGGGCCAACCACCTCCAGCGCGGGGTTCGCTTCAATCTGGCTCCGCAGATTCTCGCTCAACTTCATAAAACCGAGTTCCAGCGAATTCTTGATCCACCCGTAGGTCACCTCCGACAAATCCACCTTTCCGACCGTCGGCGCGATCCGCTCCAGGCATTCGCGATCCGTCGGAAAATGGACCGGCGTACGAATCGCGGTCGGCGTTGAGGCGGTCAGCGAATTGATCCGCGTGGCATTCCAGTCGATTTTCTCGAGCAGCCGATCATGGATCACATCCGCCATCCCCAGCCCCACGCCGTTGCCGTAAGTGTGTCCGCTCAAATCGCGCAGGAAGATTCGTTCGAAGCGGGGCTCGCTCGGCCAGGGGTTCGACTCGCCGTACACGCTGCGATTCACAACCTTGGTGTCCATTCCGGCGCCGCTGATGTCCTTGCCGATTTCATCCAGGATTAAGATGTCGGCCGACAATGGAATGCGGCCCATCCAGGTCTTCACCAGCGCCAGCAGCTCCTCTTCGGTTCGCTCCATCTCTTCCGCTCGAACGGCGGCCAACCGTGCCGTATTGTGATTAGCGTCCTCGAGAATCGCCAGGCCGCCTAAAATCTTGCCCGATTTCAGCACCTGCCGTCCAACGCTCCGAATCACCTGCTCCAGACCGGGCTTATAAGCATAGGTGTGATAGCGCTGCGCTCCGGCAAACTTGCCCAGGCCGATCGCCATCATCTTGAGCAGTCCGCTTTCGATCTTGCCGGAAAAATCCGTGTGCCACTTCACGCGGCCGACCAGCA
>JBEKHQ010000415.1:0-4207 GCA_050012195.1 Bryobacteraceae bacterium
AGACGCCTCGCCCGAAGATGACGTTCGAGAAAAACGAAAGCGTCAAGATCATCGAAGGGCCGTTTGCGAACTTCTCGGGCAAGATCGACGAGATCAACCCCGAGCGAAACACGCTGCGCGTGATGGTGACCATCTTCGGCCGCTCCACCCCGGTGGAACTCGATTTCCTGCAAGTAGAGAAGATATAGGACAACATGGCAAAGAAAGTAACGGCTCAAGTAAAGCTGCAAATTCCGGCGGGCAAAGCCACGCCGGCGCCTCCGGTGGGAACGGCCCTCGGTCCGCAAGGCGTGAACATCATGGAATTTTGCAAGGCGTTCAACGCCAAGACCTCCGCCAAGGATCAGGAAGGTCTCATCATTCCGGTGGTGATCACGATCTACACGGATCGCTCTTTCACCTTCATCACCAAGACCCCGCCCGTTCCGGTGCTGATCAAGCGCGCCGTCAATCTGGCGAAGGGGTCCGCCGAACCGAACAAGACGAAGGTCGGCAAAATCACCGAGAAGCAGGTGGAAGAGATCGCCAAGATCAAGATGCCCGATCTCAATTGCTTCGATCTGGACGCCGCCATCCGCAGCGTCAAGGGAACCGCCCGCAGCATGGGCGTGGACGTGGCTTAAGCGCAGTGGCGCATGCTTTAGCTTGCGAAGGCCTTTTAGTAGGCTGCGTGCCGCATTTCGCGAAGGACGCGGCGAGTGGCGCGGTCGCTAATCAGGTTGGCTACTTTCGCCAACAGCCCCGGTAGATCCTCGGGTTTGATCAGCATGCGCGATTGCTTCAGCGGCTTGAAGTGCTGATGATTTTGATACGTGGTCACGATCGCGGTGGCCGGCTTGTAATCCATGTTCCGGGCATGCGCCAGGACCTTCAAACCGGCTTCGGGCGATTCCATCTGGAGATCGCTCAAAACCAGTTCGTACTCCTGTTCGTCCAGCTTGCCGACCGCTTCCGCGGCCGAAGCGGCCGCATCCACGTGATATCCTCCAGCTTGTAACACCGTCTGGAGGGTTAAACGGGAGGTAGGATCGTCGTCCACCAAGAGTACTCTAGCGAGTTCTAGGTCCGTACACCGATCTGGAGCACTAAAGTTTTTCATTTCGGCGCCACCCGCCTGACTATAGTTTAATCGAAGAGTTCCGAAATGAAAGAAGAGAATTCGAAGCCAAGTCCTAAGCGGACTGGAATACCCTGTCGAAAATTCGATCGATCTGCGCTAAGTGCCTGGAAACAGAGAAGGTATCGTTGAGCTTCTCGGCTGACAGGTGCCTGGTAATATTTGGGTCAGCCGAGATTTGGGCACGAAAATCTCCGTCTTCTTCCCAACTCTTCATGGCGTGGGCCTGGACCACTTTGTAAGCTTCCTCACGAAGCATGCCCCCAGCCGTCAGATCCAGGAGAAGCTGGCCCGAGAAAACCAGGCCCTTGGTGAGATCGACGTTCTTCCGCATTCGGGCGACATCGACGCGCATCCCGGCTACCAGCCAGTCGGTCTTGGCGAGCATATAATCCACCAGGATCGTCGAATCGGGCAGGACGATGCGCTCCACCGAAGAGTGGGAAATGTCGCGCTCGTGCCACAATGCGACGTTTTCGAACCCGGCTTGCGCGTTCGCCCGAACCACTCGGGCCAAACCGCAGATCTGCTCCGAGGTCACCGGGTTGCGCTTATGCGGCATCGCCGACGAGCCCTTTTGGCCGCTCGAAAACGGCTCTTCCACTTCGCGCACTTCGGTTCGCTGCAGATGCCGGATCTCGAGCGCGATCTTCTCCAGCGTGGCCGCGATAAGCGCCAGTGCCGCCAAATAGTTAGCATGCCGATCCCGAGAGATCACTTGAGATGCGATCGGCGCCGGATTCAAACCCAGGCGCTCGCAAATCCGCTCCTCGGCTTCCGGACCGATATGCCCGAAGGTTCCCACGACGCCCGAGATTTTTCCGACCCGCATTTCCTCGGCGGCGGCCGAAAAACGCCTGAGGTCGCGCACAGTTTCGTCGTACCAAAGGGCCAGCTTTAGGCCGAAAGTGATCGGTTCGGCGTGAACCCCATGAGTCCTGCCGATCTGCACGGCGTCCTTGAACTCGAAGGCGCGCCTTTTCAAAGTCGCGGCCAGCTTCTCGATTTCCCGGGTGACGACCTCCGACGCCGCGCGCACTTGCAGCGCCTGAGCCGTATCCACGATGTCATTCGAAGTGAGGCCGTAGTGCAGCCAGCGCGACGCGTCCGGATGCCCGGCGGCGGCCATGCTTTCGGCCACGGCGGTGGTGAAAGCGATGACATCGTGCCGGACTTCGCGTTCGATCTCGTGGATGCGGGCGACGTCGAAGCTGGCGTGCCGCCGCAGAAGTTGCGCGGCCTCGCGCGGGACCGTGCCCATGTCGGCGAGCGCCTCGGTGGCGGCCAGTTCCACCTCCAGCCACTGTCGATACTTGTTCTCTTCGCTCCAGATGCGGCCGATCTCGGGCCGGGTGTAACGGGCTATCATGCAAAGCTCCGCGGCATTCAGTAGCTAAAGACCTCAGTCTGTTCTTTGGGCTCAGCCACCACCAGTCGCGTGAACAACGAGCGCCCGGCGCGATCAAGCGCCTGGCTCGCTATGTTCCGCACGATCTCGGGATGATTGTTGTGCTCGCTCAAGTGCCCCAGCACCAGCGTGCTGATGGTGGTATCGAGGTCCAGGCGAATGAAGTCGGAAACAACTTCGTTGGACAGATGCCCTTTGCGCCCCATCACTCGTTGTTTGACGGACCAGGGATACGGTCCCACCTTCAGCATTTCGAGATCGTGATTCGATTCGAGCACCAGCAAATCCGCGCCGCGCAGGTGAAACTTGATCGACTCCGGCATATAGCCGAGGTCGGTGACCACCCCGATCTTGATTCCCGCGTTGCGAAAACAGAAACCCACGGGATCGATGGCATCGTGCGGAAGCGTGAAACTGTCAACGTCGATGTCGCCGACCGTGAACGTAGCGCCGGCCTGAAAGCAGTCGAGCCGCGGTGTGTACTCGCCCCACGGAATCGCGGGAGCGGTCAGCCGCGTGATGTAAACCGCGATGTTGAGTTGTCTGGCGAGCGTCACGAGTCCGCTCACGTGATCGGAGTGTTCGTGCGTAATCAGGATGGCATCCAGATCCTCGATCTGCTCGCCGATGGCGGCCAGCCGCGCGCAGACATCGCGCTTGCTCAAGCCCACGTCAACGAGAATGCGAGTCCGTTCAGTGCGGATGAAAGTAGAATTCCCCGAGCTGCTGCTCGCCAACACGCAAACTTTGACGATAACGATCCTCCCTGCCCCGTAAATTTTAGGTTAGGACAGAGCCGCGCCGCGTGTCCAGCTTAGAATAGAGCATCGACATGAAAAGCTTTACCGCCGACGGCACAATCGATACATCCAGGGACACCAGCTTCTTCGGCCACCCGCGCGGCCTGGCGACGCTCTTCTTCACCGAAATGTGGGAGCGCTTCAGCTACTACGGCATGCGCGCGTTGCTCATCCTTTTCATGACCGCAAGCGTCGCCAAGGGCGGCCTCGGTTTTCCAGTAGTGAAAGCCGGCGCGATTTACGGATTCTACACGGCCATGGTGTACCTGCTCAGTCTGCCCGGCGGATGGGTAGCGGATCGGATCTTCGGCCAGCGGCGCGCGGTGCTCTACGGCGGAATTCTGATCGTGGCGGGACAGTTCTCGCTGATGAGTCCAAGCGTGCAAGGATTCTACGCGGGGCTTGGACTGCTGATGCTAGGCACGGGAATGCTGAAACCCAACGTCAGCACCATCGTCGGGCAGCTTTATGCTCAAGGCGATCGGCGGCGCGATTCCGGCTTCTCGATTTTCTACATGGGGATCAACCTCGGCGGACTGCTTGCGCCGCTCGCCTGCGGATACGTCGGCGAGCGTGTCGGCTGGCGTCTGGGCTTTGGTCTGGCGGGCGTGGGCATGATCGCGGGACTTATCCAATATCTGCTCGGCGCCAAGTTTCTCGGATCTGCGGGACTCCATCCCGCGCCGCCCTCCAGTCCGGAAGCGGGCCGTCGCTTGAAACGCAATGCCGGCCTCGGTGCGCTCGCTGCCGCGCTGATTCTGGGAGGGGTCGGGTTGCTTGCGTCGACCGGTCGAATCGAAATCACGCCGGAGGGCATCTCCGCGACGCTAGGCCTGGTTCTGATCCTGGTCTCGGTGGCGATCTTCGCGTGGCTGCTGCTCG
>JBEKHQ010000416.1:0-4204 GCA_050012195.1 Bryobacteraceae bacterium
CGACGTCGGCATTGGCTTGCGTCGGGTTGGTCACCGGTATTCGACGCGCCACCGCCGAGATCCAATAGCCGGAGTCCCACCACGCCATCACGCTGTAAGCGCTCGCGGGGTAAGTGTAGCTTGGTCCAAACTGTTGTTGATTGTATCGGGCGTAGTAGAAATCTGGATCGCCGAAAGGCTCGGGTGTGGAAACGCGCATCCAGTCCAAGGCTTCCCGCCAGTCCGGCGTAATGCCCGTCGGCTGATCGTGACTCACGGCAGCGACCAGGTTCGGCACGAGCACCAACAGGACGAAGCCCGCCGCGGTCACCCACATCGTTTTGACCCCGGAATTCAGCAAGACATCCACGACGTAGCCGGATAACATGGCTGCCGCGATGGCAAAGTAGTAACTCATTCGGAGCTGTCCCATGGCCAGCACGAAGGTTGTGAAGCCCCAGAAAAAGATGAGCGTTCGTCCCGGGCTCGGGCGTCTCAGTGTTGAATCCGCCAACAGCGCCAGGCCCAGCAGCGCGAGAGGATAGGCGCCGTAAAACTGGCGCCACGCGGGCATGAGCGTAAATCGGCCGTCGCTGTACACCAGCGACTGCAACTCTATGACGCCGCGCGAGGCTCCGAACGCGGAAGGCATGAAATACGGAACGATCGATTTCACGGCGTGCAGCGAACCGGGAACGAGCCAAGCAGCTAAACCCGCCGACGCCACCACTGCCGCCGTAACTCCGCCTACTAGCGTCACTCGCGGACGCGCGGTTCGCCGGCACAAACTGGACCAAAGCTCGATCCCTCCGAGAGCCAGGCAGCCGCCGAACAGGGCCGCCAAGCTGTAGTTCATCCAAAGGAGATGCCGGAATGGAAGGCAAATGACTGCGGCGAGAAGCAACGCCAGATAGAGAGGGCGGAGAGATCGCGCCGACTCGGCACTCGGCCAAAACAAACGGATCCGATCGTAAGCCGCCCAAGCGATCACGACGCCGACTAGAAACGCGGACCCGTGAAATGTAAGCAGATAGGCCGCCAAGGTCAGCCCCGATGCGGCGGCGAAGACGAGTGACTCGGCTTGAATTGCCCTCAGCAGCATGATCAGAAACAGCGTGGATAACAGGCCCTCCATGACGTGGTGATCCGTAAACCCGAGGCTCGATACATGCAGGAAGTGGCCGGGCAACGTCGCGATCACTGCGGCGGCGATCAGCGCCGAGGACACGCCGAACACCAGCTTTGCCAAGACGAACACAGCCACGACGATGAAGACTCCGAGGACAGCGGGATACCAGGCGGCAATCACGTGCAACAGTGATTGCGAGGGCGCACCCGCGGCCGCGAGCCAGGCGATCAGCCCCAACAGCCAATCGTAGAAAGGCGAAGTAGCCGTATCCTGGACGCGGCCGAAGATGACGTACGGGTCGACGGTAATGCGCCACGGAAAATGCCGGATCAGGTTCTCGGCCACACGCACGTGATACCACGCGTCCGTCTCCTGGAAATTCACGAAGCCCGGCTGAAAGACCGCCGTGAAGCGCGGGATGACGCGGATCGCCAATGCCAGCAAGCCGAGCGCGCCCACGGCGATCCACTGCCACCGCTCCGGGATTGCCGCCAACCGCCGGCTCAGGTTCGCTTCGGGAGGCCGCGATGGCTGGATATCCGGCGTGCTCATCGTCTTCTTTGCGAACGGCTAATTATGGCATAAGCTCGCATCTGGTTAAAATCAGGAGTTGCCATGCGTGAACTGGTGAAAACGGTGCGGCAGGCCCTGGCGATGCTGAATGGCCGCTTGCGCCGGAGATGGTGGATGCGCGTTCCCTGGGCGCTCGTCTCGGCATTTCTGGAGATGCTCGCCACGGCTGGAATGCTGGTGTTGATCCGCCTCATCAGCGATCCTGCGGCGGCCAACCGCATGTCCTCCGTAAAGACGCTCCGTGGATGGCTCAAGCTCGAACCCGGACCCGGATTCGTCGCCGGATTCGCGGCGTTAGTGGGATTGATTTACTTGTTCAAGAACGCTCTGCGCGTGGCTGAGACTTATGCGCAGGAGCGCTGCGCCGCCGATACAACGGTGTGGATCTCTTCCGGTCTGCTGGATCGGTATTTACGCGCCCCCTATAACATGCATCTGCGCCGCAACTCCTCCGAGATGCTGCACAACGTAAACGTCGCCGTCGATCAAGTAAGTTGGGTGGTGCTGCAGTCCGCCACCGCATTGGTCTCCGAAGCGCTGATCTCGCTGGGCATCCTGGTGGTGCTGGTGCAGCAGTTGCCCCCGCTGGCGCGCGGCGCGGCTGCTCTTACGGGCGCCGTGACGATTCTCCTGCTTTGGATCACCCAGCGGCGGCACATTCGCTGGGGTCATGAGTTGCATGACGCGGGTATTCAGGAAATACGAACCCTACGCCAGAGTCTGGCGGCCGTGAAGGAAGCGAAGATTCTGGGCCGAGAACGGTATTTCGTCGAAAGGACCGCGCGTCTTCGCGCCCTGCTGAGCAACCTGCAAGCGGTGCGACAGACCATCGAAGTAGTGCCGCGCCTGGTGGTGGAAACAACGTTTGTCGCCGCTCTGGCCGCGCTGATCGGCATCGCGTGGTGGCGGCCCAACGCAGGCGGCGACCTGATGCTCACGCTCGGCATCTTCGCCTATGGCGGTCTCCGGCTGTTGCCGTCGCTGCACCTCTCGGTTTATCGATTTAACCGGATCGGCTCGGGCCAGGCGGCCGTCAGCACGGTTTCGCGGGACTGGCACGAGCTGGCGCCGAATCTCGCCGACAGCGAGGAAATCGCCCCTGGGATGGTGATGACGGAATCGATCCTGTTCGATTCGGTCTCCTTCGCCTACGAAACCACCCAGGGCGCCGCTCTGGAGCCGGCCGTGCACAACATAGATCTGGAAATTCGCCGCGGCGAGTCGATCGGCATCGTCGGCCCGACCGGCGCCGGCAAAACCACTTTGGTGGACCTCATGCTTGGATTATTGGAACCCACCTCGGGGAGCATCCGCGTCGACGGGCGCGACATACGGTTGTCATTGCGCGCCTGGCAGCGGCAAATCGGGTATGTCCCCCAGGCCGTCTATCTCACCGACGACACGATTCGCCGGAACATAGCGCTGGGGCTGGAGGACTCTGAGATCGACGAGCGCCGCGTCACCGAATCGGCTCGAGCCGCGCAACTCGATGAGTTTCTCGCCAGGTTGCCGAACGGGCTGAATACGGCGGTGGGAGAGCGAGGCGCAAAGCTCTCCGGAGGAGAGAGGCAGCGCATCGCCGTTGCGCGCGCGCTCTACCGGCAGCCTACCATTCTGGTTTTTGATGAGGCTACCGCGGCGCTCGACAACGTCACTGAGCAGGCTCTCACGGCGACCATTCGGGCGTTGCATGACAACGTAACGAGAATTTTCATCGCGCACCGGCTGAGCACCGTGCAGTCCTGCGACCGGCTGGTTCTGCTTCGCAAGGGACGGATCGCTGGAATCGGCACCTACGCCGGGCTCCTGAAAAATCCGGAGTTTCTAGCGTTAACCTTGGCCGGCGCCGACGTCTCCTGAGAGGCGGCGGAACACCGGAGCGGCGTTGCGTTGCCACACCTGTTCCCAAGTCTCCCCGCACGACGTTTCGATGCCTTTCTGCAGCCGCTCGAGAAGACACATATCGTCGGGGAATCCCCGCAGAAGCTCGTCGATTCGGAGCGCCAGTTCTTCGCTGTTCTGGAACGAAACCCCCGTGAACCCGGGCTGCAACTGTTCTGCTAAACAAGCGCCATAGTCCAGCGCGCAGACAGGCGTGCGCGCCCCAAACAGGTCCATGACCTTCATGGGCAGATCCACGCCGGAAGACGAGCGGTGCATGCAGAACCCGAAATGCGCCGCGCATAGCAGCTCACGGTAGTCCGCTGGATCGAGAAAGGCGGTGTGCACCTCGGCCCGGCTCCAGCGAATCCCGGACAATCGTCGCTCAAAAGCATCCCGCAAGGGTCCGCGGCCGGTGATCAAGACAAACAATCGCGGCCCCGGCGGCGCTGCGTCCCATTGCATCAAGCCTTCGAGCAGGAGCGCCATATCTTCGTCCGCCGTCCAACTGGTTGGGCACACGGCCAATGCCGATCCTTCCGGCAATACGAACCCGGCGCGGGCCACCGCTCGACTTGCGCCCGCGCTTCTGGAGGAGATCGGCACTACAGGAAGCATCTGTCTTGGCCGGTCATACAAAAC
>JBEKHQ010000417.1:0-4194 GCA_050012195.1 Bryobacteraceae bacterium
GCATTGGGGATCGTCGCACTCACCAAACATAAATTATTGTTTCTGTTCGCTGACGCACCGCTGCCGATTTTCGGTCAACAGCGGGGTTCTAGGGAATTCTGATAATGTGGAACGCGAATCATTTTTCACGATTCGATTTTTCGACCACAGATCAAAGGAGATCCCATGAAGAAGCTTATATTGTCATTTTGGCTCGCCCTCGCGGCGGCCGGTCTTTTCGTCGCCCAATCCGCCATGCGGGCGGACGATCCCGCACCCACGTGCCCGCCGGAATGTCCGGGGCAAGGTAATTAACTCGATTCCAAGCGCGCGGGACAGCTCGGCTGTCCCGCTGCTTCAAGCGGCCTGTTCTTCGCGGAGCGGGCCGTTCGGCAAATCCTGGCCGGGACGAAAGACGCTGATCCAAATCACGAGACAGAGCGTGAGCGCCGACAGCATATAGTTGTTAACCAAAGTTTTCTTCGTCCAACCCATATTCATCACAAAGTACGCGATAGCATAGATTGCGAAATAGCCGGCCAGCATGCTTTCGTGCCGGAACAGACTGGTCTTCAAACTGCTGCGAACGACAAAAAGGAACAACAGCGCGGACAGCACAAGAAATACGGCCAGCACGGTGGAAACATACCGCTTCGTCAAGAACTCAAACTGCAACACTGCCTGCAAGCGGATCGCGCTAAAGCGGCCGAGTTCGGCTCGCACCGGAAGTGCGGCGAACAGCAATGCCGTCAGCAGCGCGAACAGCAGCAGCGGCCGCGCGGATCGAATCATGGAGCCGTATTGGTTCCAAAGAGCCGCATGGACCTCCAAGGCCACCCCGATCTGCAGCAGCAGAAGAAGCGGTTCGGTCCAAAGCCAGAAATACGTGTAGGAAATCGGCAGAGCGCCGTTGGATGCCACCGTGTAGTGAACGGCGACCAGCGAACGAAGCACCGCGCAGCCCAAATAGAGGGTAAAGATCGGGTGCCGCTTGGCTAGCCGCGTCCACAACAAGTGGGCGCAGAACAAGAACTGGACCGCCACCGAACTGTACCACAGTACATTAGTCGGTCCTGGCATTATGTGCTTGTAGAACAGTAAACACTAGAAGCGTCTTAACGTCAAGACCGAAAGAGCCGCGTAGCGCTACTACTTTTTCTTCTTGGGCGCGTTCGGATTCGTATAGTCGGTCTGAATGGTCGCGCCGATCATTTGAAGCATCGCCTTGGATGCATCCGCAAACTGTCCGGTCGGCTGCAAAGAAAGATATTTCTCCAGAGCTTCCTTCATACCCGGAGGCGCGTTCACTTTTCCATCCGCTCCAGTCGTCAACCTGGCCGAGAGCGCCGTCGCGTACTGAAACTGTGCGTCGGCATAGTCCGGATTGGCCTCGATGGCTTTCTTGAAGGCTTGTTCGGAAGCCGCGGTCTGGCCGCTGTTCACCAGCAACGCGCCCAGATTGTAGTAGTATTTTCCGGCGTTCGGAGGGTCGAGCTGCGCGGCCTTGTTCAGTTCGGTTTGCGCGTCATCGAATTTTTTATCCCGAGCCAGCGCCAGCGCGTAGTTGTTGTGATAGGCGGGATCGTCCGGTTTCAGGGCAATGGCCTTTTGAAACGCGTCTAGGCTCTTGTCGAGGGCGGCCTGCTGATCGGCGCCGGTCTTGGTCTGCGCCAATCCCACATAGGCGTCCGCCAAATTAGCGAAAATCACATGCTGGGTGGCGTCGAGCTCAGCGCCCTTTTGGAACGCGTCCACGGCCGCATCGTAGTTCTTTGACGCCAAGGCTTCTTTGCCCGCGTTGAACGTGTCGTTCAGAGCCTTATTCTTGGCGATGGCGGCGGCATTTTCCTTGGAGCGCTTCTCCACCGCTTCCTTCTGCTCCTTGGTCATGCCCCGTTCCTGTTCGGCGGTGGCTTGACCGGCGGATGCGGCCGCCTCGGTCTGTTGCGCGGCTTTCAGGTCGAAATTGATCGGAGTCGGATCGCCCAATGTGGTTTTAACACGATCGACGTGGTCCTTCACTTGGCCATCCACCAGCACACTCACGTTGTAAGTGCCGATCGGCAGCCCGTTGTAAATATAGTGGCCCTTCTTATCCGACTTGGCGCCCTTATACGTTCCTTTCATGTCCTGGCGCTCGATCAGGATCTGTGCGCCTTGCAGCGGCTTGCCGTCCGGACCTTTCACGTCCCCTTCAATGGCCGTGATCTGCGCCCAGGCGGCGCCGGTGAAAAATACGAGACAAAACGCAGACAAAATGTAGCCGCGTGACTTGGCGAGCATATCAAACGCCCTCCCCAGGGGTTTTTGGTTTTCCAACATACAGCATACTACGGCTACTCTCGAAGTGGAAACAAGTATCGAGGCCGGTGTTGCGCCGTTTTGGATGCAGCCCGATGCCCCATGCATGCATCTAAACAGGGTAAGCGGGATTCTTAGGATGCGGGGAGCCATTATTTTTCTGGGCTGGATGCCCTTTCTATGCGCGCAGGACGACTTTGCGCGCGCCGAACGGCTCTATCAGCGGACCGACTATCAAGCGTCTATAGCGGTGTTGCATTCGGCTTCCGCGCACTCCGCCGCATCTCACGGTTTGGCTGGCAAGAACTGGTTCATGCTGGGCGAATACAAAAAGGCCACCGCTGCCTTCCACCAGGCGCTGGAGCTCGAACCATCAAATTCCGAGTACGCGCTTTGGCTCGGCCGAGGCTATGGACGGCGGGCGGAGACCTCGTCGCCGTTGACGGCGCCCCTGTATGCCGCGAAGGCCCGCCAGTATTTTGAAGAGGCGGTGCGGCTTGACCCGTCTAATGGAGAAGCGTTGAACGACCTTTTCGACTACTATCTGGAAGCTCCGGGATTCCTGGGCGGCGGATTCGACAAAGCCGAACGGATCGCACTGTGCATCGCCGAACGCAATCCGGCGGAAGGCCACTTCTCCCAGGCGCAACTCGCCGATCGGCGCAAACAATTCGACACCGCGGAGGAGCAGTTGCGCCGGGCCATGGAGCTTGCGCCTCTCCAGGTGGGAAGAGTGCTCGACCTGGCCAAGTACCTCGCCAGGCGCGGACGTTATCGGGAAAGCGATGCGGCCTTCGATAAGGCCGAGCAAATCGCGCCTGCGGCTCCCAAGGTCTATTTTGCGCGCGCCAGCGCGTTGATCGAGCAAAAGCGAAACCTCCCCAGGGCGAGGCAGTTGCTCATCCAATACCTCCAAAAAGATCTCACGCCCGACGATCCACCGCGCGAGCAAGCCGAACGGCTGCTGAAACAAGTCGCGGGAAGCTGAAATCCGACGCCTTCCATGGGATCGCAAGCGAAGGAGCTGATCACCCTGCTCAAGGGCGGCGACCGTCGTTCGATCGGACGAGTCGGCGAGGTGGTCCGGATCGTGAACCAGGCGCCGGAGCGATTTCGAGCGCTGATTGACGGCCTGTTCGCCGAGGATGAAGTGGTCGCCATGCGTTGCGCGGACGCCATCGAGAAGATCAGCCTGCAGCACCCGGGCTGGCTCCAGCCGCACGCGAAGTTGTTTCTGAAGCGGGCCGCCGCATCGGCGCAACCGGAGATTCGCTGGCATATGGCTCAGATCATGCCGCGGCTCTCCTTCACGCCATCCGAACGGGCGCGGGCGATCGATCTGCTGATGCGCTATCTCGAGGACAAGAGCGTGTTCGTTCGCGTGAGCGCGATGCAGGCGTTGGCCGAAATGAGCGACGGGGATCCCAGGCTCGGGAAGAGAATCGTTCCGCTGATCCGGGAAACAATGGACAGGGGCACGGCCGCCATCAGAGCGCGAGGAAGAAAGCTTTTGATCCGCTTCGGGGAGCGATACTGAATAGAAGCAACGATTCGTCATGTACATTGGGGAAGCATTCCGATTCAGCCTGCAGGCGCTCCACGCGAACAAGTTCCGGAGCTTCCTCACCGCTCTGGGATTGGTGATCGGCAACGCGTCAGTGATCCTGGTAGTAACCATCTCGATCAGCAGCCGCGATTACGTCCTGGATCAGATCCGCGGCGTCGGCTCCAACCTGATCTACGCGCAGTACTCGTCCGGCACGAACAGCTCCACCCAAGTGGACGCGGATTTCATCAAGCTCGGGGATCTGGAGGCCGTGCGGCGACAGTTGGGTGCCCGCCTGGTTGCGGCCACCGGAGTGATGAGCAATTCGGGCAGGCTGCTCATCAATGGCAAGGAGCAGGATGTCTCCG
>JBEKHQ010000418.1:0-4178 GCA_050012195.1 Bryobacteraceae bacterium
ACGTTGGATTCGCGTTCAACCGATCCCGTGAACGTCCCCTTGACGCCATTTGCCTCGATCGTGACCTTCCCATCGGATTGAGAAACCTTCGGCTCAGCCACACCAGTCACGATCAATTCCCGCACTCCGTTGAAAAGCGGGTGCGCGCCGGCCGCTTCGGTCAATGCCGAGCGTCCCAGGATCTCGATCGCGCCGCTGCCGTTGCCTAGTTTCAGCCAGCGAGTATGCAGGATTTGCCGGCCGTCGAGAATCACCACGTTCCACGGGTCGAAAGCCTGCGGCCAAAGCGGTTCCTTTCCGGCCACGATTTCCAGGCGCACTCCCGTGACCGCCAGGAATTCCTGTTTGCGACGGTCGAGATCGCGGGCGAAGTCGTCGACATCACGCTGGACACGGGCCTTAGCCGCCAGCGTTTCTTCCGCGGTGAAATCGCAACCTGCGGGAGCAGCCGCTTCATGGAGACGGCCAATGAGCAGTTCGTCCAACGAAACCGGCGGATCGCCTTCCAGCCTCGATTTCCAAGTCGCATCCAGACGGTCGAGCAGTAGCGCCAAGGTCTGTCCGCTGGCATAGGCGCGCTGGCGAACATTGGCCTGGCCGGGAGGAAAATCCTCGGAAGTGAGTGCCGCCGGCTTGTCGATGGACTTGAATTCCACATACTGCGCCAGTCCTTCGTGTAACTCCGCGCCGCGCTCGTAGGCCGCGGCCGTAGCCGGTAGTCCGGCGAACCGCTTGCCGCGGAGGGTCATCGCAGTCGCAGCCCAGCAACTCGTATCTTTCCGAGCTTCTGCTTCCACGGCGCGAACCAGAGCGGCGCTCTCCAGCCGCCTCAGCGCCAGGAGGTCGGCGTTGTCCACCGGATAAGTGAACAAATCCACCTCGTTCGCGACCGCTTTGGGATAGCGTTTGGCCTGAAACACGTGGAAGGCTTCATGGATCAGCAAGGCCGCGCGAACGTTTGCCGCGGAGGTGTTGCCGGAGAGATCGGCAGTGGCCGTCGGCACACCGTTGACCTCTGTTCCGGTGTTAGCGCGGACCGTTTCATGCTGGCCCGGATACACGTAAACGTTCTGCTGGCCGGCCACCGGGCGGAAGCCGTCTGGAGGCGAAGGGTGGTTGAAAAGATACGTGTTGGCTCCGTCAAAAAACTCCACCGGCACGGACGCCGGCTCGAATCCCGGCCAAAGGTCTTGTGTCGCGATTTGCCGGAAAGCCCGGATTACTTGCTGTGCGCCGGAGGCAGCAGGCTGCTGCGCAATCAGCCGCGGCACGGCTACAAGAACGGCCACCAGGAGGCAGGTGCGGCTCGGCATTGCTCGTCTCATTATCGGGCAAGCGGCCAGAACCGGGTTATACTGATGGGCATCCGTTATGACGATCACGCGACGCGAGTGGATGCTGGCGGCGGCTTGCTGGGCCGAAGTGCTGCGCGCTCAAGACCAGAAGTTCGCTTGGTTCGACCCGGCTGCCGCGGCCGAAATCAACGCCATCGCTTGCCAGATCATTCCCGATGACGACACGCCGGGCGCCGATCGCGCGGGCGTGATTTGGTTCATCGACCGCTCGCTCGCCGGCTACGATGCCGACAAGCGCGAACTCTACCAGCGCGGTTTGGGTGAAATGCAAACCAAACGCGCCGAAATGTTTCCCAGCTCTTCCAGCATCGCCGGCCTAACCAAGGATCAGCAAGTTGAATTGCTCCGAGCGATGGAGAAAACCGAATTCTTTCAACTGGTCCGCTATCACACCATCCTCGGATTCTTCGGAAATCCGATGTACGGCGGCAATCGCGATCAGGTAGGTTGGAAACTGCTCGGCGTCGAATACTCCATGCACTATGAGCCTCCCTTCGGCTACTACGACGCCGAAGCCCAGGGTGGTTCCCAGTGAGCGCGACGTTTCGCCACTCTGACGCGGTGGATTTCGTGGTGGTGGGCGTCGGCGCCGCGGGCGGCGTGATGGCCAAGGAACTGTCCACCGCCGGATTCCGCGTGGTTGCGCTCGAGCAAGGGCCCTGGCGTCACGAGAAGGATTTCAAGCACGACGAAATCGCGGTGGCCGAGCGCGGCGGGCTGATCAACGATCATAAGAAACAACCGAACACCTTTCGGAAAACTCCCGCCGAGAAAGCCAAAGTGCAGGCGGCCGTCGGATATTGCCAAACCGTGGGAGGCGGCTCGGTTCATTTCACCGCCAACTATTGGCGCTTTCATCCCGAGGATTTCCACGAGCGCTCCGCTTTTGGCGCCGTCCCGGGCGCCGATCTTCGCGACTGGCCCATTTCCTACGACGATCTCGAACCCTACTACACCAAGGCGGAGTGGGATCTGGGAATCTCTGGCCTGGGCGGTTCCAATCCCTTCGACGGACCGCGCTCGAAGCCTTACCCGCTCCCGCCGATGCCGGTGAAATCCTCCGGCGTGCTCTTTGAACGGGCCGCGAAAAAGCTGGGCTGGCATCCGTTCCCCGCGCCGATGGCGGTTCTCTCGCAGCCCTATCGCGGGCGGGCCGCTTGCGTTCACTGCGGCTTCTGCGAGCAGTTCGGATGCGAAATGGGAGCCAAGTCGAGCAGCATGACGCTGCTGCCAGAGGCCATCAAGACCGGCCGCTGCGAAATCCGCCCGGGCTCCTATGTGCGCAAGATCGAGGTAGGCAAGGATGGCCGCGTCCACGGAGTAATTTATTTCGACTCCGCCAAACGCGAGATCTTCCAGCGCGCCAAGGCCGTGGTGGTTTGCGCCAACGGCGCCGAGACTCCGCGCCTGCTCCTGATGTCGAAATCGAACGCCTTCCCGCATGGTCTTGCTAACTCGCACGGCAACGTCGGAAAGTATTTGATGTTCGATAACGGCGGCTACGCGGTCGGGGTTTTCGAACACCCCTTGAACGAATACAAGAGCATCGTGGTGACGCGGGTTTTGCATGATTTCTACCGCGCCGATCCAAAGCGCGGCTTCTACGGCGGCGCCGGACTCGATGCGCGGTTCGACATGTTGCCGATCGCGTTCGCGCTGAACGGCACTCCGCCCGATGCACCTCGGTGGGGCGCGGAGTGGAAGAAAACGGTTGGTCATTACTACACGCACATGATGGGCTCTCTCGCCCACACCAGTTGTCTGGCCGTGGAGGACAACAGCATCTCGCTCGACGACGAAGTAAAGGACGCCTGGGGGATGCCCGCCATGCGGGTGACGTTCAAGAATCATCCGGATGATTTGAAGACCATCCAATTCGCCACTGAGCGTCAAAAGGAACTCCTGACCGAGGCCGGCGCCAAAAAGATCTGGTTCGCTCCCGGCACGATGGACGAAACAACATTCTCGGTACATTTGATGGGAACGTGCCGCATGGGCGACGATCCGGCCACTAGCGTCGTCAACAAATGGAACCGCGCGCACGACGTGCCCAATTTGTTCCTGGTGGACGGCAGCAGTCTGGTGACGGCGGCGAGGCAGCAGCCTACCGAAACCATTCAGGCGCTCGCCTATCGCGCGGCCGATCACATCCAGCAATCCGCGCGGCGCGGCGAGATCTGACTTTACCGAGATCTGACTTTACACGGACACCAGGCGAGGAGTTCCATCCGCCAGGTACTTGACCTCGTAGACGCGCTTGCAGAACTCGCATTCCAGCAATTCGCTATCGACGGCGGCGCTATGAATGCTGATCAGAGCTTCCGAATTGCAGTCGGGACAGCGAAACTCGCTTGATTCCGCCATCTCGTCATACTAACAGACCGTATTCGCGATAGTCGATCGGCACGTCGATTAACGTCGCGCGTCGATCGCTAAGCGCCTGGTCGATCGAATCCCGCAACCCCGCAATATCGGAGACTCGCTTTCCCGCGATGCCGAACGCTTCAGCGATCGTTCGAAAATCCGGCGGCTGGAAGTCGACGCCGTACGGAGAGAAGCCGCGGCGCTCCGCGCTGAGCCGGATCAGGCTCAAGCTGCCGTCGGACAGAACCACCACGATCACGGGCAGCTTCAGTTCGCGGATCAGCGCGAGATCGTGGAGCATCATCAGCATTCCGCCGTCGCCGACGACCGCCAGCACTGGCTTGTCGGGTGAAACAAGTTGAGCCGCTATGGCCGCCGGGATGCCGAAGCCCATCCCGGACAGGCCGTTCGACATGAAAAACGTACCCGGTTCGTAAGCGCGCCAAAACTGGCCCATCA
>JBEKHQ010000419.1:0-4170 GCA_050012195.1 Bryobacteraceae bacterium
AAGACAAGGTGAAGGTGCGGCTGGTGGGCGATCTGCAAACCGAACTGGTGGAGGATTTCTTCTCCGGCTTCGTGAATCACGCGGGCGCCAATTTGCACGCCAAGGTGCTGTATGGCCGTTCCAATCATCACAAGATCGAAGCGATTTTCAAATGTTTCGCGCGGGCGTTGCGGTACGCGTGTTCGAAAGACCGGCGGCTTCGCGATCAGCTTCCGTCCACCAAAGGATTGCTGTGATCACGATTCTCGATTACGGCGCTGGCAACCTCCGTTCGGTGCAGAACACCCTGGCAGAGATCGGGGCGGAATACGAACTCGTGAACGATGCCGCGGCCCTGGAGCGCGCCAACAAGATCATCCTGCCGGGCGTCGGCCATTTCGGACAGATGATGCGCGCACTCGACCGGATGCAGGTTCGCGAGGCGCTGCTGGAACGAATACGCGCTGGAATCCCGTTCCTCGGAATCTGCCTTGGCCTGCAAGCGCTCTTCGAGAGCAGCGAGGAAGCGCCCGAGGAGCACGGGCTGGGATTGTTCGCGGGCGAAATCCGGCGCTTTCCCGCCGGAGCGCGGGTGCCGCACATGGGTTGGAACGAAGTGACGCCTCGACGATGCTCGAAGCTTCTGCGCGATCTGAAGCGCCCTTATTTGTACTTCGCGCACAGCTACTACGCGCCGTTGAATGCAGCGACTGCCGCCACCTGCGACTACGCGCTGGAGTACACTGCCGTGCTCGAATCGAACAACGTGTACGGCGTCCAGTTTCATCCGGAGAAATCGGGACCGCTGGGCGTCGGCATTGTGCGAAACTTTGTCGAATTATAATGCTGGCGAAGCGCATCATTCCGTGTCTGGACGTAACGGGCGGCCGCGTGGTCAAGGGCGTCCATTTCGTGGGCTTGCGCGACGCCGGCGACCCTGTGGAACTTGCGAGCCGCTATAACGATCAAGGCGCCGACGAACTGGTTTTCCTCGACATCACCGCTTCGAGCGACGCTCGCGCGATCATGGCGGACGTGGTGGCCCGAACCGCTCGCAAGGTTTTCATCCCGCTCACCGTAGGCGGCGGCATTCGGTCCGTGGCCGACGCGCGCAAGATTCTGCTGTCGGGCGCGGAGAAGGTCAGTGTCAACACCGCGGCCGTCCGCCGTCCGGCTCTGATCACCGAACTGAGCGAGGAATTTGGCGCGCAAGCGGTGGTTCTGGCCATCGACGCCCGCAAGAACACAAACGGAAGCTGGAATGTCTTTACTCGCGGCGGCCGCGACGACGAAGGCATCGACGCCGTCGGATGGGCGCTCGAAGGCGAGACGCTGGGCGCGGGCGAGATCCTGCTGACATCGATGGACACCGATGGCGTGCAGACCGGTTTCGATTGCGCGCTGACTAGCGCCGTTTCGAAAGTGACTCACGTTCCGGTGATCGCATCGGGCGGGGCGGGGAAGCCCGAGGATTTCGAGCGCGTGTTGACGGAAGGCCAAGCCGACGCCGCGCTGGCCGCTTCTATTTTCCACTACGGGACTTACACGGTGGGGGATCTGAAGAGCTTTCTCCTGCAGCGCAATATTCCGATCAGGCCGGTGCTGTGATTATTCCGTGCATCGATCTGATGGGCGGCAAAGTGGTGCAACTCGTGCAGGGGCGCGAGAAGGCGCTGGAAGGCGGCACGCCGCTCGAAATGCTGGGGCGGTTCGCGGCCTTTCCCGAGATTCAGGTGATCGATCTCGACGCGGCCATGGGGCAGGGATCGAACGACGAGCTGGTGGAATTAGCGGCATCGCGCGCGGTTGCGCGAGTGGGCGGCGGCGTGCGATCGGCCGCTCGCGCGCGCGCGCTGGTGGAGCGAGGGGCGCACCGCGTGATCGTGGGCACGGCCGCGTTCGATCGCGCCAAGCTCCAGGAGATTTCCGAAGCCGTCGGCGCGGAGCGGCTGATCATCGCGCTCGATTCGAAGGCCGGGAAAGTGGTGGTGAAAGGCTGGAGGGAAACCACCGAATTCACGGCCGAACAAATGATTCCGCAATTCGAGCCTTACTGCTCGGGCTTCCTTTGCACCTACGTCGACAAGGAAGGCATGCTGCAGGGCACCGACCTCGATTGGTTTCGCCGCGTGCGCGCAGTCACCGCTCACGAGATCACGGCCGCGGGCGGTATCACTACTCTGGATGAAATTCGCGAACTTGCGAGGCTAGGCATACACGCGGCGCTCGGAATGGCGATTTATACGGGACGGCTGAAACTGGACGAACTCGCGAGCTGGCTCGGCTCGGAAACCCAATAGTCCGGTTGCCAACGCGCCAGCTCGTCCGGGTCGCCGTAGCCCCAAAGAACGGCGCAGGTCTTGACGCCGGCGCGCCGTCCGGCTTCCATGTCGGCGGGCGCGTCGCCCACCAGAAGACAGTCCTCGGGCGCGGCGCCCAATGCCTGCAGCGAGGCGAAAATCACGTCCGGCTTGGGCTTGGCCGGGAAACCATCGGTCCCCTGCACGTGATCGAAAAAAGGCAGCAGGCCGAACATTTCAAGCACCGCGCGCGTCGTGGGGGTGCCCTTTGTGGTCGCCGTGGCTTTTCGGCCCGGCAGCGACGCAAGAGCATCCGCCACGCCGGGAAACGCTCGCGTCGAGCCGTGGTTGCGGGCCAAATAAATGCGCCGATAATCGGCGATCATCGTTTCCATCTCGATCGGAGTGCGCTCCGGCAAAAGATCCTGAAACAGATCGATGAGGTGGCGGCCGATGTAACGACGCAGAAACTCGTCGCTGACTGTGTTTTGGCGCGTGGCGGACAAAACGCTTTGGATAGCGCCGCAAATATCGGCGAAAGAATCCAGCAGCGTTCCGTCGACGTCGAAAAGATAAACCGGAAATTCCGGCACAGACACTCGGGTCTGTATCTTCACGCAGGCTGAGGACGTTCGCCGCCGAGCAGGCCGGGCAAGGGCTTTCCGCTCTCCGGACGGATCACTTGCTGCGGCTTTTCGCCGCCGTCGGGCGGCATGGTCTTGACGCGATTGGAGGCGGGCAACGTCTCGCCGTCGATGAGCAGCTTCACTTCCGCGCCGTCCAGGACCTCGCGTTCCAGCAGCGCCTCGGCGATGCGTTTGAGCGCGTCCACTCTTTCTTCGATAATCTTGCGCGCCTGGTCGTAGCCGTGATCCACGAGCTTGCGAACTTGCTCGTCGATCTTGATGGCGGTGGCTTCGCTGTAATCGCGATGCTGCGCGATCTCGCGGCCGAGGAAGATCTGCTCTTCCTTTTTGCCGAAGCTCATGGGTCCCAGATCGCTCATGCCCCACTCGCAAACCATCTTGCGGGCCATCTCCGTGGCGCGTTCGATGTCGTTGCCCGCGCCGGTGGTGATGTGGTGCATGAAAATTTCTTCCGCGATGCGGCCGGCCATCAGGATGGCGAGCTGCGCCTCCAGGTAGCCCTTGTTGTAGGAGTGCTTGTCGTCGAGCGGGAGCTGCATGGTAAGCCCGAGCGCCATCCCGCGCGGGATGATGGTGACTTTGTGCAGTGGGTCGGCTTCGGGAATCATGGCGGCCACCAACGCGTGGCCGGCTTCGTGATAAGCGGTGTTGCGCTTCTCTTCTTCGCTGATGATCAGCGATTTGCGTTCCACGCCCATCATTACTTTGTCCTTGGCGAGTTCGAAATCGAATTGCGTTACGACCTTGCGATTCTGCCGGGCGGCCACCAGCGCGGCCTCGTTTACCAGGTTGGCCAGATCGGCGCCCGCGAATCCGGGCGTGCCGCGAGCGACGATGGATAAATCCACGTCGTCGGAGAGCGGCGTTTTCTTGGTGTGCACGCGGAGGATCATCTCGCGGCCCTTCACGTCGGGACGGCCCACCACCACCCGGCGATCAAAACGGCCGGGACGCAGCAGGGCCGGATCGAGCACGTCCGGCCGGTTGGTGGCAGCCACCAGGATTACGCCTTCGTTGGATTCAAACCCGTCCATTTCGACGAGTAACTGGTTGAGCGTCTGTTCACGCTCATCGTGCCCGCCGCCCAAACCCGCGCCGCGATGGCGTCCGACGGCGTCGATTTCGTCGATGAAAACGATGCAGGGAGCGTTCTTCTTGCCCTGCTCGAACAGATCGCGCACGCGGCTGGCGCCCACGCCCACGAACATCTCGACAAAGTCCGATCCGGAGATGGAGAAAAACGG
>JBEKHQ010000420.1:0-4166 GCA_050012195.1 Bryobacteraceae bacterium
CAGCGGCAACGGCCGCTTCACGAAGCTGTGCCATGCGCTGCTCGAGGAAATGCTGGGCGCGCCCAAGGTGCTGCTGACCACCTCGTGTACGGACGCCCTGGAGATGGCGGCCTTGCTGCTGGATGTGCAGCCAGGTGATGAGGTGATCCTGCCGTCCTTTACCTTCGTCTCCACGGCCAGCGCATTTGCCTTGCGCGGCGCCCGGCCCGTTTTCATCGATATCCGGCCGGACACCCTGAATCTGGACGAAGCGCTGCTAGAGCCGCTGATCACGCCCCGCACCAAGGCCATCGTGCCGGTCCACTATGCGGGCGTGGGCTGCGAGATGGATGCGATCCTCGAAATTGCGCGCCGTCATCGCGTGCCGGTGGTCGAAGATAATGCGCACGGGCTGCTGGGCAAGTACAAGGGAAAGAACCTCGGCACCTTCGGCTGCCTGGCGACGCAGAGCTTTCACGAAACCAAGAACTTCACCTGCGGCGAAGGTGGCGCGCTGGTGATCAACGATGCCGGCTACTGCGAGCAGGCGGAGATCATTCGCGACAAGGGCACCAACCGCGGCCGGTTTGTGCGCGGCCAGGTCGATAAGTATACGTGGGTCGGCTTGGGCTCCAGCTATCTGCCATCGGACATCCTTGCCGCCATCTTGTATGCGCAGTTGGAATCGCGCGAGACGATTCAGGCGCAGCGGCGGCATATCTGGGAGCGTTACAACATGCGGCTGCGAGACTGGGCCGGCAGCCACGGCGTCGGTCTGCCCGCAGTGCCTCCGCATTGCCAGCAGGCTTTCCACATGTTCTATCTGATTATGCCTTCGGAAGGAAGCCGCGCGCGCCTGATTCAGCACTTGAAGGCCAGGAACATACTGAGTGTTTTCCATTATCTTCCGCTGCACCTTTCGGAGATGGGGCTGCGGTTGAGTGGACGGGAGTGCTCCTGCCCCGTTACGGAGGACGTGAGCAACCGCTTGCTGCGGCTGCCCTTTTACAACGGAATGACTGAACCCGAGCAGGCCCGGGTAGTTCGCGCCGTCCAGGAATTCGAGCCATGACGGGCGCCAGTTCCGCCCGGTAATTGCGCGTCGGTGCGTTACTATGAATCCGATGAGTGGAAGTGTGGGTGAAGTGCTGGTTGAGCGTTGTCTGGAGGAGAGCCTCGCGGACCTTGAACGTCACTGGGCCTCAGCGCAAACATTCGCGTACGTCCATGAAAAGAGTGCGGCCGCGGCGCCTTGGCTTCGCGGAATTCCGGAACAGCTTCCGCCGTCCTATCGTGCGGACCACTTCTGCCTATTGACCTCCGGCACCACCGGCGCTCCCAAGCTGGTGATCGGGTGCAAGCAAAACTCCGAAGAACTGGCGCGGGTCTTGCACCGTGCGCAGGACAGCGAACCAGTTCGCGAAACCATCGTCTCGCTGCCACTCACATACTGTTATGCATTCGTCAACCAGTGGCTGTGGTCGAGGGTCATGCACCGCAAGCTGGTCCTGACGCCCGGTTTCGCCAAACCCGAGTTGTTTCGTCACGCCTTACGACGCGCCAACGATGCGATGCTTTGCCTGGTGGGCCCCCAGGTGGCCCTTCTCCGCAACATGTTCGGCGGAGAGCGTTTTCCAGGTGTTATCCGGCTGCATTTCGCGGGCGGTAGATTTCCACAGGAGCAGCTTCCGGCGCTACGGGAACTGTTCCCGAATGCCGCCATCTTCAACAATTATGGATGCGCCGAGGCGCTACCCCGCCTGACCTTACGCCGCTCCGAAGACGGCGATTTGGCTTCGGATATCGGCTGCCCCCTGCCCGGCGTGCAGCTCAAGAGCGGAGAGGCAGGCGAGCTTCTGTTCCTCAGCCAATACCGCTGCGTCGCCCAGTTGGATAGCCACGGCTTCCGCCCGATCGCCCCGGACGAATGGATCCCCAACGGCGATTTGGTCCGCGAGGGCTCCGATGGACACTGGCACCTGCTCGGCCGCGCTGGCGAAGTCTTCAAGCGCTACGGCGAAAAGATTGCGCTGCCGCAGGTGCTCTCCACCGTGAACGGGCAGTGGCACGGACAAGTCGGCTGCTATCGCGAAAAGGATGGCGCGGGCGAAGATGGCTATGTGCTGGTGCTGTCTCCGCAGCCTACCAGCGAGAACTTACGCGGTCTGCTGCAGGCATTCCGCTCCAGTCACCCAAGGTCCCATTGGCCGCTGCGGATTGAATGCGCCGCGGTCCTGCCCTTGCACCCCAATGGAAAGGTGGACAGCCTGGCGGTTCAGAGCATGGGGAACAGATCCCAGCTTTGGCGCCAGCGAATCTGATGACCAATACGGAGAAACTCAAAGACCTGGTGGTTGACGTCTTCCTGATCGATCCCAAAGAGTTTCGCGTGGATTTGAAGCGGGAAGAAATCGAGACATGGGATTCGCTTGGCGTGGTATCCCTCGCGGTCGGCGTGCAGGAAACGTTCGGCCATCACTTCACGCAGGATGAAGCCATGGGCATCGCTGGCGTCCGCGACATCATCAAGATTCTGGAGGCCAGAGGAATCTCGTTCGATGAGTAGCCCTACGATCCGGGATCTCGCCTGGCTGAAGAGCATTCCCCAATCGTCGGCGGTGCTGCGGGCGAGCCCCAGCGTACAGGCTCGCGTCGCCGCGGAACTGCCCTTTCCCAAGATCTCCTGCTTCGCCGATATCCCCGCCGCAACCAGCGCTCTGATCGTCGCCGGCGGGGGCAGGCTCATGGACGAGGCCAAGCACTTCCGCGCGCGGCGACGGCCCGCGTTGGGCCTGATCCTGGTGCCTTCCATCTGGGGCAGCGGCGCGGAGTCATCGCCCATCGCGGTGTTGAATCGCGAGGGCGGCAAGGAGATCGCCGTCGGCGGCGAGTTTCTGCCGGACGCGGTGGTCTATTGGCCGGAATTGCTGGCCACGGTTTCCCCGGCCAGGGCGCGATACGCCTGTGGCGATTCCTGGTCGCACGCTCTGGAGGCTTTCCTTTCCCCGCTGGCCTGCGACAGCCTGCGCGGCGAGCTAGCCACCCTCATCCGCGAGATGCTGCGGCTACCACTCGATGCGGACCCGCGTTGGTTTCAAGCCAGCGCCCGCGCCAACGCATTTCAGGCTAAGGCCTCCGTGGGTCTGGTCCACGGCATTGCCCACGTTCTGGAGCACCCACTCCGCGCCCAATATCCCGAACAGGAATGGGGTCACGCTAGGCTTTGCTCGGTATTCCTCCTCCCGGTGATGAACCTCAACCGCGCGGCCTCTCCGAAGTGGGCCGAAGTGGCGCACCAGCACGCGATCGATGAGGACGCTGTGTGGCGCATTCTGCAACGTCTCTTTGAACCGGAGGCCTTCGCCGCTGCGCTTCCCCTTCTTCGAGAGAACTGGATGAAGATCCTGCGCGACCCTTGCACGCGCACCAACGGCGCGCTGATCCGGGCAAGGTACCTCGAAGAGATCGAACGGCAGGTAGCCGCATGAGCGACCTGCTCGACCGCCCTCCGTATTCCGTCCGCGACGATGCCGCCTTCCTTGCCGAAATGCAGCGTCTCACGCTGCACCATCTCAAAGGCTGCCAAGCCTACGCGCGGATCTGGCACGCGTGGAAAGGCGGCGGCGCGGTTGAGGAACTGCCGTTCCTGCACGTGGACCTCTTCAAGCGCCTGGAGTTTCGAACCGCGGCCGAAGATGTGGTTCACGCCCGCATCCTGCGCTCCTCTTCGACCAGTGGATCCGAGGCCAGCCGGATTGTGTTGGATAACCTGAGTTCGCCCCTCCAGGCCCGCAGCGCGCTGGCTATTCTTACGGATATGGTCGGCGCCCGCAAGCGTCCCCTGCTGGTTCTGGACGACGTCCGCTCACTGCGCCATAAGGGAGTCGTGTCCGCCCGCATGGCCGCGGCCATGAGCCTGAGTCCCCTGGCCACCGGTATCCACTTCCTGTTGAGCGACGCCAACGATCCCGCCAGCATGAAATGGGACTTGCTGGCCGAAGTATTGGCCTCCGCCGGAGATTTTCTGGTTTACGGATTCAGCTCCATTTTATGGCTCGCGTGGGCCGCTGGCGACATGCCGGAAAACGTGCGTACCCTTCTTCGCGGCAAGCAGATTCATTTCGTCCACAGCGGAGGCTGGAAGAAAATGGAAGTCCTCCGAGTGGAGCGCGCGGACTTCGACAGCG
>JBEKHQ010000421.1:0-4165 GCA_050012195.1 Bryobacteraceae bacterium
CGTTTTCGATGTCCAACGTGGCCAAGGTGCTCCAGAAGCGTGGAAAGAATGAAAAACACGGCGGCTGGTTCTCGCCGACGTGGGTAAAGATCGCGGTGATCGGCGGAGCGGCCGCGCTGGCCGTCGGCATCGTTTTGGCTACGCGCGGAGGAGGTCATACGTCCACGACCACAACTACCCCCACCGTTACGATCACACCCGGATCGCCCACCGTCGGAGGTCCGCAGTAGTGCGCTCGAGATTCCTGTGGCTGGTCGGTTTAGCCTGCGCGAATTTGGCCCCGGCGCAGGTGGCATCCTTCAGCGGGCCGGTGGAGGCCTACGCCTTCGATCTCCCCACCCGAAGCGTGCGTCCTGTGATCGGCTTTCCGGGATCGTCGAGTTTCGGACCGGCTATCGTCGAAGATCTTGATTTCGGCTCCGTGGCGCCCCAGCAAAGCTACGCGATCGTGCTTAAGGGAGTGGTGTGGCAACTGGCGTCGCACCTGGATTCGGCGCGCCCCTCGGCCCAAACGCTCACGGGAATCACGGCCCGCCCCCAAGGCGTGGCGTGGTCCGACGACGGCTCGCTGGCCATTCTTTATTCGCTCGCCGGCAACTGGATCCAGACCGTGAGCGGATTGCCCACCCAACCCGCCGTGGGCACCCGCACCGACGTCTCGACGGTGGGCTTACTCGCGGCCGCGGTGAGCGACGCCAAGGGAAAGCAGATCGCCGTGGCGGTCACCGGATCGAGCCCGGGCGTGTTTCTTTTTGAAGCCGCCACGCGGACCTTCCAGGCGCTGCTCCCTCTTTCGAGTCCCGCCGCGCTGGCTTTCTCCGGCGACGGCACGGAACTCTACGCCATCGACTCATCCACGAAGCAATTGTCCGCGGTTAAAGTGGCCAACCTCGGTTCGCAAACCGTTTCTCTCGCCGGCCTCGCCAATCCTTTCGCGGTTCGCTGCGCGCCGCTCACGTCGGCCGGTCAGGTAGTCTATGTCGCCAGCCGAGGAGATCAAATCCTCCGCGAGTACAATTTTACGAGCCGCCAGACCGTTGCGGATCTTCCGCTGAGTTTTGCGCCCGCGGGTCTGGATGAATTCGGACGCAATAGTTTCATGGTCGCCCCCCGCGCCAGCGCGAGCGATCCGCTGTGGCTGTTCGTCGACGCGCCCCAGCCCGCGATCTACTTTGTCCCGGCCTTGCCCGAGCAGCCGGTCCGTCCGGAACGCGGGGACCGCGCCCGATGAGATTCCGCGCGTTACGCCGCTGCGCGTTTCTGATTGCGGCCAGCGCAGGTTTCGCGGCCGCGCAGACCGTCCCGTTCCAGATTTTCCTGACCGGGTCTACTTTTTCCGGAACGGTGGCGAACGACAGTTCCATTCCGTTCAACGCCGAGATCGGACAGTCGATTACCTATCAAGCCAAGGCGACCTATATAGGCAACGGCGAGGTGATGCTCTCCTCCTCCGGCTTGCAACTCCTGGGTTCGTCGGAATTCACCGCGTCTCTGGCCGCCATGCAGCCCACCACGCTCTTCCCTGGAAACAGCCTGTCGTTCAGCATGACGTTCAAATCCGCAAGCCCCAACCAGGCCGGCGCCACGCTGACCATCCCGTACTCGGAGACGACGGCATCGGGTACCACTTCCAACACGACTCAAAGCGCGATCGTCCTCATTCTCGCCGGCACCAGCCCCTCCTACCAATTCAGTTATATTCTCACTGCCAACGAAAACGTCGTGCCCTTGCAGTCCGGAGGGACCATTCCGTTCCCGCCCACGCAAATCAATACCAGCGCCACTGCGCTGCTGAACGTCAGCAATGCAGGCAGCGGCTACGGAACGATCACCGCCATAACGCAGCCGACCGATCCGGCCTTCAAAGTCGCCGGCCTCCCGCTGTTCCCCTACACGCTCGCCTCCGACTCGACGCTTCAATTGCAGATCACCTATACGCCCACGGCGGCCAGTTCGGATACCGACCAGATTCAGATCACCCTCGGTTCCGGCACCGTCCTCACGTTCGGGTTGACGGGCTCGGGTATCAACGCGACCTACACTTACCAACTCATTCAGAATGGAACGCCGACGCCGGTGACGCCTCCCGGCCCTATCGCGCTGCCCGATACCAACGTGGGCAGCACCAATAGCGTGATCATTCAAGTGCAGAACACCGGCAACGCAACCGGGATCATCAACTCTCCTCCCGCCGTCGCCGGCGCCGCCAGCGCGGGTTTCTCGGTGAGCGATCTTCCGCTCTTTCCGCAAACCTTGAAGGCGGGCGGCAGTTTCACGTTCACCCTCAACTTCGCTCC
Source organism: Bryobacteraceae bacterium (assembly GCA_050012195.1). Classification (GTDB taxonomy): domain Bacteria; phylum Acidobacteriota; class Terriglobia; order Bryobacterales; family Bryobacteraceae; genus Palsa-89. The sequence goes on from JBEKHQ010000421.1 coordinate 2,298, forward strand.
CACTCAACCCGGAGCCCAAAAGGGCACGTTAGTGATTGGAAACGACCTGTTCAACCTCACTGGAAACGGCCTGGGACCGAACCTGACGTACTCCTATACTTCCGCGGCGGGAACCATCACACTGCCCACCAACAACCCGACCGTCGTCTTTAGTCCGGTCGCCGTCAGCCAGAGTGAACAGGTCACATTTCTTGTAATGAACGCGGGTACGACAACCACCACCCTGTCCAATATCGGAATCACGCAGGCCACCAGCCCCTTCTCGCTGTCCGGGCTGCCGTCTTTGCCGGTGGCAATCGCTGCGGGAAAGTCGATCCAGTTTACGATCAACTTCGCTCCCACCACCACCGGATTTTCCAGCGGCACGCTGCAACTCGACACCACCGCCATCGCGTTGACCGGTTCCGGCACTCCGCCGCCCCCGCTTCCCAGCTATACGATTCAAGGACCCAGCGGCACCGTCGCTCCGGCCACCCAGCCGTCGGTCGGTCTGACGCTCGCCAGCGCTTATCCGGTGGATCTGACGGGCACGCTCACGCTTTCCACCTCAGGCAGCCTGATCGGCGATCCTGCGGTTCAATTCTCCTCCGGCGGCCGAACTGCTCCGTTCACGATCCCAGCCAACACCACAGCGGCGAACTTCGGCGGATTGGGCCCTCAAATCTTCATCCAAACGGGAACCGTGGCCAGCTCCATCACTCTGACGCCGACCTTCGCCACCGAGGCGGGAGACATTAATGTTACCCCCACCAACCCGACCACCCTGCAGTTCAGCGTTCCCGCGGCCGCGCCGGTGCTGATCGCCGTAACTATAGGCAACACAACGAACAACAGCTTCACCTTACAGGTGGCGGGCTACTCCACCACGCGCACCTTGACCACCTTGAACGTTACGTTCACCCCTGCTTCCGGCTTCAATCTGACCGGTTCTCAGGTCAGTGTCGATCTAAGCCAAGCGGCGACGCTCTGGTTCGACAGCACGGCTTCGGAGTCCTTTGGCGGCCAGTTCACGGTCACGGTGCCTTTCACGCTCCAGGGCACGCTCCCCGTCAACGAGACCCTAGTACAAGCAATTTCAGCGATTTCGGCGACGATCAGCAATGAAATCGGGGCGTCGAACTCGCTCCAGGCGACCTTACAATAGGAACCTCGAACCCTAGCTTTATGAGGCGCATCCAGTGCCTCAATTCATGTAGCCGGCGAGCATGGGACCCCTCGTCGGAGACGCTTCTGAAAGCGGCCAAGTACATGTCCTAGCAACAATCTAGGGTAAAAGGGCAGTACTAGTACAAAACAGCTCCAGTGGGTCTTGCATGGGGTAGGGGAAACCCATTAGTATAGGGAAGTTCGAAATGAACGAACAAACGGAGATTACTATGAACAAGATGTTTTACGGCTTAGCGCTTTCTTTAATGTTGTGCCTGGTCTTTGTGCCAGCTGCACTGGCTGACAGCCCCTGCGTGAACGGGACTTTTTCGACGGTAGTTGTTCCCACGCCTCCCCCGGACGATTACGCGAGCGCCGGCTTTACCTGCTCCATCGGTACCCTCGACTTCAGCAACTTCAGTTATTCCGACTCGGTTACGGGCACGAGCAGTGCCATTGCAGGCAGCAGCGTAAACGTGCTCACCGAAACCGGCCCCGACGGTCCCGGCTTTAACTTCCAGGCTGGCTGGCAGGCTCAGGGTGCTGGCTCGACCAATGATGTTTCCGTCTCTTTTAACGTAACAGCATTGAGCGGCTCCCTCGCCGATGTCTACATTGTCTTAGGGGCTCCCACGGCTGCCAATGGCGGTACTGACCTCTATAGTGAGACGTTCTGCGAAACCAATACCCAGCAGAATGCGCCCAACTCGTGCGGAGAATAT
>JBEKHQ010000422.1:0-4163 GCA_050012195.1 Bryobacteraceae bacterium
GCGGCCGATTCCACGCGAGGAAACATGATTCCCTGCGCGCCGCAATCCAGCGCGCGCGTCACCAGCGAGTATTGCAACTCCGCCACGCGAACGACCGGGCAAAATCCGTTCAGCGCCGAGATGCGGCAGATGTCCTGCACGGTTTCCAGATCGAATCCGCCGTGTTCCGTATCGACGAACGCCCAATGAAACCCGGCGTCCGCCAGAATGCGAACGACATCTTGCGACCGGAGCTGTCCGAATCCGCAGCCGAGTTGTACTTTCCCCTCGGCCAGCGCCTTTCTTACGGTATTGATTTTCATGCGATATCGGGTTCAGGCCACGAGCACTTTATGATCGGGGCAGTCGAGACGAACATGTTCGTAGAGCGTGTCGATCAAAGGCATGCCGTGTTGAGCCAGGAACGGAAGAATGGAGTAGAGGCGTTCCTGCAAATGCTTGTCGGGATACACCAGCCCCGAGAGGTAACCGGCCTCGGCCTCGGCGCGCTGATCGCGTTTCAAAGCTTCGCGGGCCGCCTTGCGTTCGGTCTTCGCGAGCTGATACAAAATCTTGGCGCGCGCCTTATCGGCGGCCGCGGCCAGCGTGGGGTCGAAAGCAGTCAGGTCGGTCTTCAAACGGTCCAGGGCTTGCCCGGTGTCGTTTTGAATCTGGGCGAACTGGCGCAGCAGAGACTGCGGAACCAACTTCTGCGCGATAAGTTCGCGCGTCGCGTCCTCGCCGTGGAGGAGGCTGGGGACGGTCAGCGCGTAGCGTTCCATCAGCTTTACCGCTCGCGCATCGAGCAACGTAAACGAACTGCGCGACAACATCACCGGCATGCGTCCCAGCAGATCTTCATACACTACCTGCGACTGCGCCATGTACGCCAATTCAGCCGGGCCACCAACGTACGCGACAGTCGGCAGGACGTAATCCTGAACCACGGGCCGCAGCAGCGCATTGGGCGACAAACGTTCGGCGCGATCGATCAGTTCGTCCACCGAATACCGCCTGTCTTTCGTCACGAAGTCGCCATTTTGACGCCGCAGAGTAATCCTGCGATCGCCTTCCAGCAAAAAAACCAGCGATGTCTTTTGCTCGATGTGGACCTGCGCGTGATAACCGGCCGCTTCCAGTTGACGGTTGCGTTCCAGCAGTTTTTCAGTCAGCCGGTCTCGGTCGCGAAGCGCGCTGACCAGCGTAGGAGCGGCCAAGCGGCGAATCGCTTCGTCCAGCGGATCGACAAACAGCAAGCCGCATTTAGCGAGCATCCGTTGGAGCAATCGTTGAAATCCGGCGCCGAAAGTGACGCCCGATTGATAGGCCTCGGCGGCGGCCGCAACCACTTCGTCGGCGTAGGGCAGCCCAGCGAGCGCGTTCCGCAAGGGCTCGATCGGCGGAGCTTGGATCGGGATGGCGCCCACGGGCCGGTCGGCAGCGCCGGCGCCCTCGTCCACGTTCAGCAAGATCGGCCGATGGGCGGGGCCGAAGACGAAGCTGTGATTCACTTCCGCCAGATCGTGATCTTCGGTTGCCAGCCAGAAGATGGGGACGGCGACAATGCCGCGCCGGTTCAGATCGGCGGCCAGTCGCGCGGCCGTCAGAGCTTTATAAATCGTGTAGGCGGGACCGGAAAACAGACCGACCTGCTGCCCGGTAACAACCGCGACGGTGCCCGGCCGGGCCAGCAACTCGAGCGAAGCGCTTTCCCCGTTCCTGACCTTGAGCGCGGCCACCAACGCGGCGCGGCGGTCGTCGGGAAAATCGATCTCCTTGGCAGCGTGAACATAGGATTCGGGATCGTCGGGACGGTATCGGTAAAACGAAGCTACGCGATCGAAATGATACTGGAAATCGGAGAACAGCCGCGTCGTGTGAGGGATGTCAGTGTGTCGAAGACAGGCTGGCTCCATAATGGGGCACCGTCCAAGAGTAGCAGATGAAGCGCCCCGATCAAAAGTTGCTAAATGTTTCGTAATCAGCGGGGGACGAGGCTGGGTTTTAGCGTAGAATCAAAGTTCGAGCCACTTTCCATGGACGAGCAAGATTTCAAAAAGCGCGCTGAAGATGCTCTGCAAGCGCTTTACAAGAAGCTGGCGGCCGCTTCTGACGACGCCGAGTTTGAAGTGGATTTCAACAGCGGGGCGCTGGCGATCGAATTTGAGGACCCGCCGGCGAAGTTCATCGTCAGTCCCAACGCGCCGGTCTTTCAGATTTGGGTTTCGGCGCACTCGAAGAGTTACAAGCTGGATTGGGAGCCGGTGGAAAGCGAGTTCGTGCTTCCGGGGACCGGCCAAACCCTCACCGAATTGATTCAAGACGCCGTCACCAAACAATTAGGGGAAGAAGTCTCGCTCTAGATGCCGGGCGTCTACTTGTCGTATCCGTTCTGCGCGCAGAAGTGCACCTATTGCAACTTTGCGTCGGGGGTTTTTCCGCAAGCCCTCGAGCGCGAATATCTAGACGCATTGTCGCTGGAGATCGCGCGGCTGAGTCCGTCCCAAGATGTGTGGTCCTGGACACCGGAAACGATCTATTTGGGTGGAGGAACACCGAGCCGGATCGAAACGAGCGATCTGGAACGAATCCTCACGGGCATTCCGGGGCGGCCGTGGCGCGAGGCGACTATCGAAGCGGCGCCGGGCACAATCACCGCTGAGCGCGCCGCAGGCTGGGCGCGCATGGGACTTACGCGAGTGAGCCTGGGCGTGCAGTCCTTCGTCGCGCGGGAGCTGGCGCGTACCGGGAGGAAACACACCGCCCAAGCGGTCGCGAGCGATGTCGCCGTTCTGCGCGATCATCGTCTCACCAACATAAATATCGATTTGATCGCTGGCCTTCCTGGTCAGACCCGTGCATCCTGGCGCGAATCTCTGGCCTGGATCGACAAGCTGGACGCTCCGCACGTTTCCATCTATATGTTCGAAGTGGACGAAGACAGCCGACTGGGAAACGAGGTGATGCTCAACGGCAAGCGCTATGGCGCACCGGACGTTCCCAGCGACGAGATCACCGCGGAGCTGTATGAGAACGCCGTCGAGGAGCTTCATCGCATGGGCATCGAGCGCTACGAAATCTCGAACTTCGCTCGGCCCGGCTTCGAATCGCTGCACAATCTCAAGTATTGGCGCTTGGAGCCGTACATCGGTTTCGGCGCCGATGCGCATTCGTTCGACGGCGCGTTGCGCAGCCAGAACGTGGAAACTCCTCGGGAATACGTCGACCGAATCCGGCGGGGCGATTCGCCGCGCCTCGATTCCACGCCTGCCCACTTGGCTGAAGAACGGTTCTTCGTCGGTCTGAGGTTGTCCGAAGGCATCCGTCCGCGGCCGGATGAATGGCGACGGTTCGAAGCGCCCATCGAGCGATTCCTGGCCGAAGGACTGCTTCAGAAAAACGGCGCGCAACTTCGTCTGACCGATCGCGGCGTGCTACTTTCGAACGAGGTCTTCGCCGAGTTCATAGAATCATGATCGACCTACGCAGCGACACCGTCACGCGTCCCACCCCCGCCATGCGCCGCGCCATGGCTGAGGCCGAAGTAGGCGACGATGTGTACGGCGAAGATCCCACGGTCAATCGCCTGGAGCGCCGCGCGGCCGAGATTCTGGGGAAGGAAGCCGCGGTGCTGGTCCCCACCGGAACCATGGGCAACACCATCGGCGTCAAGGTCCACACACAGCACGGGCAGGAAGTGGTGTGCGATTCGCGCGCGCATATTTTGGATTGGGAGCTTGCGATGACGGCCTGGTTCTCCGGTTGCCTGGTACGCGCGGTTCCCACCGATGACGGCATTCTGCGATGGGACGATATTCGCGGCGCTGTCCGATCGGGTGGCGCGCATTCGGCCCCAACCGGCTTGATCGAAATCGAGAACACGCACAACATGGCGGGCGGACGCGTGTATCCGCTGGAAGTGATCGAGGACATTTGCGGCCACGCCGGCGATATGGGAATCCCGGTCCACATGGATGGCGCGCGGATTTTCAACGCGGCCTGTTATCTCAACCGTCCGGTTCGCGATCTGGCGGCGCCCGCCGACACCGTGATGTTTTGCCTGTCGAAGGGCCTGGGATCGCCGGTCGGCTCGATGCTGGTGGGCAGCGCGGAAGCGATCGCGCGGGGACGGCTGTACCGCAAGCGTTTGGGCGGGTCGATGCGTCAGGCGGGCGTGCTGGCGG
>JBEKHQ010000423.1:0-4155 GCA_050012195.1 Bryobacteraceae bacterium
GACCGGCATCGGCTGGCGATGGAGGCCTCTCTCCGCCAGGCTGAAGAGTACCGGGAAGTGTCCGACGCCATCGGAGACCTGATCACCGCGATTCAATTCCACGACATTACGCGGCAGCAAGTCGAACATGTCGCGGAAGCGTTGCGGCGTCTGGGCGCCGAGTTGAAGGACGGCCGCAATCGCTTCGCGGCGCCGGCGGAGGCCCGGGCCGTGCTGACATTGCAGGGTTCTCAATTGTCCAATGCGGAGCAAACGTTCGCGTCTTCGGTCGGCCGCATTGAGCGAAATTTGGAGAGCATCGCCGAGCGCGTCCGCACCATGGCCGAGGCGAGCACAGCGCTCATCGGTTCGTCGACCGGTGAGCGGGACTCTTTCTTTCTTCAAATGGAAGGCCGTTTCACCGCCATCCTGCAACTCGTCGCGACGTGCGACGCCGCCGAAGCGGAGACTCAGGCCGGGCTGGCCAGCCTTCAAGCAGCCATCGAACGCATGCGCGAGTCCGTTCAGGAAATCCGTCAAGTGGAGATACGCATCCACCGGATCGCGATCAACGCCACCATCCGCGCCGTCCAAATCGGCGATGCCGGTAATGCGCTCAACGTACTGGCGGAAGTCATGCACCGTCTGACAAGAGACACCAATGTCGCGACTGGCCAAGTGGAGAGCGCCCTCGACGCGATAACGGACACTGCCCGTTGCTTGTCCGAGGACTCGGGCTGGACGGCTTCCACGGAGAGCTCCAGCACGGCCAATACCTCCCGTGAGATGGGAACCACGATCTCGGAACTGCACGCCTCGAGCGAGAGCAGCTTCAGCCGGCTAAACCAAATTACGGTGCTCAGCGCGCGGCTAGGCGACGAGATTCAGTCGGTACGGGCAGGCTTCTCGGCAGGCGCGGCTTTTGCCTCGGCCATCGGGAGCGCGCTCGCGACGCTCGATGAAATCGCAGTCCAATCCGGGCTCGCGCACCTGGAGATCCACGCAACCGCGCAACGACACTTGGAAGATCTCGCCAAGCATTACACCATGCAGTCCGAGCGAGACGTTCACCAGTCCGTCATAACGGGCGCGGCGGCCCGTCCGTCCGCGGGGGCGCCGGTCCTCGTTCCCGGCCAAGAAGATCTAGGCGAAAACGTGGAGCTGTTCTAGTCCAATAGCGGAGCAACGCTTGACGCGCGGCTAAAATTCCAGCGCCCCTGCGGCGACGGCGTCGAGTGCGACAGACGCTACGAGGCTTGCCAGGGCTGCGGGCCATGCGCTTCGGAATGTCCGTGCGCCGCCATTGAGATGGTCCCGGAACCGGCTTGAGACGGCTCGCCCCGCGTTAAGGCACCAGCCGAAAAGATCGCATGTGGCCGACCAGTTGATTCAGATCGATGGGCTTGACGAGATACGCGTCGCAGAGTTCCTTGAAGCAGCGGATCACTTCCTTGACCTCGTCGACAGCCGTCGTCATGATGATTTTTGCGCCGGAGGTGGAGAGAATGCCGAAGGTTTCTTCCAATTCCCGCACTTGCCGAACCGCTTCCCGCCCGTTCATCTCGGGCATCATGATGTCCATGCAGATCAAATCGTATCTCTCGCCGTGTTCCAGAGCGGTGCGAAACGCATCCACCGCTTCCCTGCCATTCACGGCGATGTGACATTCGCCGTAGCGCGACAGGAACGTCTGCAGCAAGAGCCGGCTGGCGAAATCGTCTTCTACAAGAAGGATTCGTAGCCGCCCGCCGTTGGGTTGCGTCTCCGCCGCCGGGGATGCGCGGCGATTCTCGGCGGATAACGCGTGATCCGTCGCCAGGCCGGCCAGGGCAGTCAGAGCATCGGCAATGTCGGCCTGGTTACTTGTGCCGGCCTTCTGGATCAACTGGGTCAAGCGATCGGTGGCGCGCAGCAGAACGGCGACCCTCTCCTTGGTGGGAACCAATTTCCGGGAACGAACGAGCTCCAGCGCGGATTCTAAACGATGCGCCAGCTCGCCGATCTTGGCGAGCTCGAAAACGCCCGCTCCACCTTTGATGGAATGGACTGCTCTAAAGGCGCGATTGATCGGTTCTGCATCCACCGACGGCGCGCCCTTTTCGATCGTAAGCAGGCACGTCTCCACGGTGGCAAGGTGTTCGGCGCTGTCGGCCAGGTATTCCTCGGCCAGCTCACTGTCAAGATTGATCATCGATCATTCATCCTTTACAACGCGAGCGAGTCTACATCCATCCGGTCCGCTCCAGAGCGCTCGAGAGCCGTTCGAATTCCACAGTCACGCGGGGCAGAAGCCGGCCACAATCATCCAACCGCCCGGCGGTCGCGGTCTGTTCCATCTCCAACGCGGCGGCGCGCAAACTTGCCGCGGATACCGTGGCAGCCGCTCCCTTCAGCGCATGTGCCTGCAACCGGACTCCCGGAGCGTCGGCCTCGGCGAGCCGCTTTCGCAGATTGTTTAGCTGGCAGGGAACATCATTGAGAAAGCCGTTCACGATGATGCGGGCAAGCTGGCGGTCTCCCATGAGACGCCGCAGCAAGGACTCCGGATCGAAAATGGCATCGACGAGTTTGTCTGTGGGATCTTCCCCGGATTGGGCGTCCTCACAGGCGCCGGATACCGGCAGCCACTTGTCAACTATTTCCGCCAGCCGCTCCAGGTCCACCGGTTTCGCTAGATAATCGTTCATTCCTTGACTCAGGCATCGATCCCGGTCGCCCGACATCGCATCCGCCGTGAGGGCAATAATCGGAATTGCCGGATTCAAGTCGCGGATGCGGCGTGTAGCTTCGAAGCCGTCCATCACCGGCATCTCGCAATCCATCAGCACCAGGTGGTAGCCTCCCTGCTGGATGGCGTCGACGGCTTCAGAGCCGTTGGTGACCGCGGCGGTTTTGTAACCCAGCTTTCGCAATTGGGCGAGCGCTACCTCCCGGTTGGTGGCATTGTCCTCCGCCACCAGGATTCGCGCGTCGCTTCTAATGCGAGCCGTCTCACGCGGCGCTTCCAAGCGGGCAGCGCTCCGATCACTGGCCTCTTGCAACTGCTCGGCCGCCGTCAGTTCAAAAATGGCGGTGAACCAAAAAGTGGATCCGTGACCTTCCCGGCTGTCGACGCCGATGGTTCCCCCCATCATTTCGACTAACTGCTTCGAGATAGCCAGCCCAAGTCCAGTGCCGCCGTACTTACGCGTGGTGGAGGCATCGGCCTGGGTGAACGGTGAGAAGAGCGCCGCGGCTTGATCCGGACGTATTCCGATACCCGTATCGGTGATGCTGAAACGAAGCATTGCCGTGCCGGCGCCGGTCCCTTCAAGAGTCGCGTCCAGCCCTACTTCTCCGCGCTCGGTGAACTTGATGGCGTTGCCTGCGAGATTGGTCAGCACCTGGCGCAGGCGGTGCGCATCGCCCCGCAAGACTGGCGGCATCTCCGGCGAAATGTGCGAATAAAATTCGAGTCCTTTCGCCTTCGCCTGAACCCGCATTAGTTCCACGACTGCCTCAACGGTATGGTGCGGATCGAAGCTAAGATTCTCAAGCGCGATCTTCTTGGCCTCGATTTTGGAAAGGTCGAGAATATCGTCGATGAGGGTCAGCAGCGCCCGCCCGCTCTCCTGGGCTACTTCGGCGTAACGCTGCTGTTCTTGCGTAAGACCTGACCCCAGAAGAAGTTGGATCATGCCGATCACGCCGTTCATGGGCGTGCGGATTTCGTGGCTCATGTTGGCTAGGAAACGGCTCTTGGCTAGGTTGGCGGCGTCGGCGCCCTCCCGGGCTTGAATCAACTCGGTCTCGTAGCGCTTCTGTTCGTCAATATGCTCCGCGATTCCGACCACTCGAATCAGTTGCCCGGCTTCGTCGCGAATGGGGAAAGCGCGGTCGCGGATCCATTTCACTTGTCCGTCCGGCGTCAGTATGCGGTATTCGGAGTCGACAGCTTCTCCCCGAATCTGCCTCGCAAACAATGCGTGGGCCTGTGCCAAGTCATCGGGATGGATCGCCTCTATCCAGGACATCGGGCTCCGATAGAGGCTATCGCAGGTTCTGCCCCAAACCTGCTCGTACGCGGGGCTGATGTAAAAGATTTCATCGGCCGTTGGAGACATCATCCAAAAAACTTCACGAATGTTCTCCGCCAACTGCCGAAATTTCTCTTCGCTCGACCGCAAGGCTTGCTCG
>JBEKHQ010000424.1:0-4147 GCA_050012195.1 Bryobacteraceae bacterium
ATTCGGTATGGACCTGCTCCCAGGTGGGGTGTTCCGGCAGCTCAATGCCGAATCGGCGCAGGCACGTGAGCGCGCTGTCGATGGCTAGGGGGTGTTCGCCCGTCAATACATGCAAATTGATCTTCAGGCAGGAGGCGTTCGCGAGCTCGACATCTGAGGCCGCGCGCTGCAGCAACTCCACAATCAGTTGCGAGGCCTTTTCCAGGCTACCGCAGAGAAGCTCGCACTCTGCGAATTCAAGGGATAGGCTGAATTTCAACTCATGCTGGCTACTCCAGTCCCGCCCATGTAATAGCGCGATGCCTGACCCAAAATACGTGCGCGCCGACGCATAGGCCGCTGACGCCTTCGCCCTTCTCCCGGTACGCAGGTTGAACTTCGCGAGTTCCACTTTCTCGTTCGGGTCTGCCAGCCGTCCGGCGCCCCGATTGAGTTGATTGGCCACATCGAACAGATGCTCATCGAGTTGGTCCTCCGACATGGTCGCGAGCAGTACACGGCCGATCCGAAGGTGTGCCCCCGCGCGATCGTCTTCGGGGATGAGGGCGTATGCCGCCTCCTGAATGCGGTCATGGAGGAAGGCGTAGGAGCCCTCCAGTCGAAGAATCAGCCCGGCGCGGATGGCTTCCAGGAGCGACGTGTGGATCGCCTCTTCTGATTCTCCAAAAACCAGACTTAGATTGGCAATCTCGAACACGTTTCCGAGACAAGCGAGTTGCTGTAGGGAGGTCTGCGCGGTGCCGGACAATCGCATTAGCTTCTCGACCATGAGATCCACAACGTTGTCGGTGTAACCGTGCGCGCGAATGCGAGCCAGGTCCCAGACCCAGGCTTTCGCATCAGGGTCGCGCCTGAGCAGCCCTTCCTCGGCCAGCGCCGTGAGAAAGTGGATCGCGAAGAACGGATTTCCGGCCGTCTTCTCGTGCACCAGTTGTGTTAAGGAGTGCGCATACTCCGGCGTACAATGCAGCGCATCTGAGACGAGCGCACCAACGGCGTCAAGTCCGAGAGGCGGAAGCACGATCTCCTCGACCCGCGCTCCAGTTTTGCGGATCGCGTCGAGCGTCCGCATGAGCGAATGCGCAGCATCGACTTCGTTGTCCCGATAGGCGCCGACCAGCAGCAGATACATCAGTTCAGAGTGCGTGGCCAGGAACTCAAGAAGCTCAAGGCTTGCCGCGTCCATCCATTGTAGGTCGTCGAGGAACAGCGCCAGCGGGTGCTCCTTCCGGGTGAAGGCCCCGAGGAACCGCTGAAACACCAACCGGAAGCGGTTCTGCGCATCTCGCGGCGGCAAGTCTGGAACGGCCGGCTGTTTCCCGATAATGAACTCCAACTCCGGGATGAGGTTAACGATGAGCTGGCCATTCGGACCGAGAGCTTCCTGAAGAGCCTGCCGCCAATGGCCCACGTCCGCTTCGCTTCTGACGAGGATCTGACGGACCAGGCTCTGGAAAGCCTGTGCCAGAGTCGCGTATGGGATGTCGCGCTTGTACTGGTCGAACTTGCCAGACGCGAAAAGCCCGCGATGCAAAACAAGTGCCTTGTGCAACTCGTTCACGATGGAGGATTTTCCGACGCCGGAATAACCAGATACGAGTACGAGTTCGCGTGTACCCTGAGTCGCGACCCGATCGAACGTCGCGAGCAGAACATCAACTTCGCGCTCCCGCCCATACAGCTTCTCAGGAATCAGCAATCTCTTTGGTGAGTCGTGCGCGCCAAGCGGGGAGAGATCGATCCGACCATGCGACTGCCATGCCCCCAGGCACTGCCGAAGATCGGCTTCCAGCCCGGAAGCGGTCTGGTAGCGCTCCTCAGCGTTCTTGGCGAGGAGTTTCATAGTGATAGCGGATAGCGGTTCGGGGACTGCGAGACAATCAGCAGGAGCTATTGGTTGGCGCGCAATGTGGCAGTGGACCCACTCTAAAGCATCGGCGGCGTCAAACGGCAGCGCGCCGGTAAGCATCTGGTAAAAGGTGACGCCAAACGAATAAAGATCGCTGCGAGTATCAATTGAGCGATTCATGCGGCCAGTCTGTTCCGGCGCCATGTAGGCGAGGGTACCAGCAATGACCTCGATCGGTACCGGCGACTGGGGCTCGTGCGGCAGTCGAGACGCAATCCCGAATCCGGTGAGCCACACGCCGCCGGCGCCGTCGACGAGCACGTTCGCAGGCTTAATGTCCTTATGAATAAGACCACGCCGGTGCACTTGGCCAAGTGCTGCCGCTAAGCCAATAGCGATGTGCAAGACGCGGGTCAGATCGAGCAGTGGTCCCTGATCCCGCTCAAGAACCAGATCCAGGGGCTCGCCTCCGGGATCTTTGAGTACAAGGATCGCCCGCCCCTCATAACGAGTGAGTTCCAGAGGCTTGGCTGCCCACGCGGGATCGAGTTCGGCTGCGAGTGAGTATTCGTGCTCGAGCCGTCGAAGACTGTGAGCAGACGGATGTTCCGCAGTGAGTGCGATCGCCAGGACCGGCGATGATTTGCCGTGCTGTCGTCCGCGGTAAAGCGTGAAGTCGGCGCCTTTCCGGAGCGGCTCCAGCACGTACCCAGACCGCTCAGTCATAAGAGCTCCATAGTCACCACGGCTGCACGGCCTCAGGTTGCTCATTTTGACGAGAAGCTAGAAGAACGTCAACCCCAATGCCGCCCGGTGCCAGTGCGAGCTAGACCGGAGGGACAGATTCAACCCAACTAAGCTTACGGCGGAGCGGATTGAGCGGGGCACGCTAGAATTCCAGTTTCAGCGCATATTGCATGATCCGAGGATTCACCGTGAGCGCGCTGATCACGCCGAAGGTGCTGGGGGTCGAAACATCGTTCGAGGGATTTGCAAAATTCGTCCGGTTCAGCATATTGAAGATCTCCCACCGAAAGATCACATTTACATGCTCAGTAAGAGGCGTGATCTTGATTACTGCGATGTCGAAATCTCGTTGATCCGGCCCTCTCAGGATATTCCTTCCAAGATTGCCGAAGATCGTCCCGCCACCTGACACGGGATATTTGCCATCAATCAGGCTGCCGTCTGGCACCAAGGGTGCGGAAGCAAATGCGCTCGTGTTGAAGAATTCGTTGACACGGCTGCTGACGCTTCCACTCCGACCCGCATCCGCAAGTGTCGTTCCAGGAGCCAGGCTCCCTGTAGTGTATATAGTTGCGGGACCAAACAGCGTGCCGGCTCCGCTGTCCAGGATGCTGAAAGGGCGTCCGGACTGCAGAGTGGCGATACCCGAGATACTCCAGCCATCTCCGAGTTTTCGAACGGCAGCGCTTATCGCGTGTTCGGGGCCGGGCACGTTCCACGTACCGCTGATCACCAGCCGATGCGTCCGCTCAAAGTCGGAGAGGCCGCGCTGAGCAGCGACGTTGTTTTGATCGTTGTAAACCACTTGCCCAGTGATCGGTAATCCGAATGTGCCGGCGATAGCAGCACCAAGACTATCCCCTGCATCGTCAATCGATTTGGAAAAGGTGTAGGCTGCAAGGAATTGAAAACCATGACTCATGTCTTTCTTCAGCGTGGCTTGTAGTGAGTTGTAGATTGAATTTCCACTGCTTTCGAGACGGTAGAGCAACGGGGACAACCCGACGAAAGGAACCCGCTCGGCCGCGTTAGCTACTGAATTAGTTGTGAGTCCGTTCAGAGGGGTAGAGGGACTGGCGAGAGGTGGTTGATTATTGCTCCGACCCACGGCCAGATGGGTGCCCTTCGCGCCTGCATACCCGATTGAGAAAACGTAGCTCTTGTGTTGGTACTGCAGGTCGAAGCCATATTGCTGGACGGTAGACTCCTTAAAATCAGGACTGGTAATGAGGGGGGATCGGAGGAATCTGTTCCCCGTAAACGGTGGACCCGGTAGCATGGTGCCTACGAAATTTGGGAATGAAGAGCTCGCCGGCAGACTTGGAAAGGGACTCACCAGGCTAGCGGTCGCGTTAGCGGCGCCAATTAGCACAGCATTCAACGCGAACGGAGGGTTAAGAGCCATTAATGAGCCGTTGCCCTCGAAGCTGGTACGGTTCGCATAGATGCCATATCCTCCTCGAAGAACCAGGTCCCCTGAAGATAGGGGCTGCCACGCGAAGCCGATGCGGGGTTCTGGGTGAACTTGAATGGGATGATTCAACAGCGTTG
>JBEKHQ010000425.1:0-5004 GCA_050012195.1 Bryobacteraceae bacterium
CATACGGGATTCCGGCGTCCGCCAATCGCTTGAGATTCTTGCGCGCCATGTCCAGGATTTCTGGGTATCGCGAGAAGGTAGGGTCGGATGCGAATCGTTTCTGGCTTTCCGCGTCCTTTAAGCCGGCGAGCGCGGCGGCCGAGACGGAGCGCGTGAAAAACGGATCCGTCAGGAACGCGGGCGCGTTCGCGTAGATAAATGTCGACTCGTCCCGCGTGAGCGTGGCGGCCTGGAGCCACGTACCATGTTTCCGCATGCTCTCGATGAGCTCCTGATCCACCAGTTGATCCCGCACGGAATGCGCCAGGGCGTCCACTCCGGCGTCCACGAGCTGTTTGGCGTCGGCGAGATAGAAAATGTGCGAGGCCACGCGGAGCCCACGCTGATGGGCGTTGTCGATGATCGCTTTACTCAGCTCGTACGGCATTTTCTTCGCGCGCCCGAGGCTGTCGTCCACCCAGAGCTTCACGATGTCAACGCTATTCGCCGCCAGCGCGTCCATGTCCTTCGGTATCTCGGCTGCGTCGCCTAGCTCATACGTTACGCCCGGCATTCCGCCGCCAGTTTTATAAGTGAACCCTCGTCCGGCAGTGAAGACGCGTGCGTAGCTCGGACGGCCCGCCCGTTGCTCGTCGCGAATCTTGAAAATTAGATCCTGGTCGGTGCCGAGGCTCAGGACCGTGGTGACGCCGTAGGAGGCATAGGTGCGCAGGTCCTTCTCGATATTCCCGCGCGTGTAAAATTTCAGGTCCTGGGCAAGGTCCACCGTGTAGCCAACATGGCCATGCAAGTTGATGATACCCGGCATGACGAATTTGTCGGTCAGGTTGATGATCTTGGCGCCGTAAGGAACGCTGAGGCGCGCGCTCGATCCGATCCAGGTGATGCGCCCGTTGTCGATGAGCATGGCCGCGTTGGCAACAGCCGGTCCACCGTTGCCGTCGATCAGCGTGAAGTTGTTGAGCGCCGTTACTTCCGAAAAAGCGGGAAGCGCAGATACCGCTAAGGCCGCCAGGAGAGCGCTCGCGCGCGAGGGAGATCGCCCCATGGCCGCTATTGTCGCGCAAACCGAGACTCGCCCCTTATAATTGGGCTGGTGACCGACCGAGCGATAGTCAATCACATCGCGCGGCTTCCGCATGCGCGGGCCACGTTCAAACAACTGGTTCGCGAACTCGGTTCGCGCGGTGAAGGGCGCGCGGATCTCGAAGCGGCGCTGGATCGATTGGCCGAGCGCGGCGACCTGGTGGAAGTGCGCTCCGGGCATTTCATCGCCACGCAATTCAGCCGCGAGTACAGCGCCGGCCGGATCAATATGCATCGCGATGGCTACGGGTTTTTGATCCCCGACCATCCCATCGAAGGATTACGCGGCGACGTTTATATCCCGCGGGAGTCCGCGCAGGCGGCGATGCACGGGGACCGGGTGGTGGTTCGAATCGCGCGTATCGAAAACGACGGCCGGGCCGACGGCGAGATTGTCAAGATTCTGCGGCGTGCGCACCTAAACGTGGTGGGCGAGTTTCGCATCGGCCGGCATGGCAGCTACGTGGTTCCGCACGATGAGCGAATCCAACAATGGATCGACGTTCCGGAAGGGATGGAGCTGCCCCGCGCGGCCGCGACTGTTCATCGGGTGGGCGTCGCGCCGCCGCCGGTGGAACGCGCCGAGGATCTCGACGGGATGATCGTCAACGTCGAAATTGTCGATTTCCCCGAAGGCGGCCAGCATGGAGTGGGCCGCGTAATCGAGATCCTTGGGTATCCGGACGATTTCGGCGTGGATGTCGAGATCATCATTCGAAAGCACCACATCCCGCACCAATTTCCGCCGGACGTGCTGGAGCAGGCGCAGAGTGTTTCGAACATCATTCGGTCGGACGAGCTCGCCGGCCGCCAGGATTTCCGCGGCCTGGACATTGTCACGATTGATGGCGAGACGGCGCGCGATTTCGACGACGCGGTGTGGGTGGACCGGTTGCCAAACGGCAACTATGCGCTCCAGGTCCACATTGCCGACGTCAGCCACTACGTGCAGCCCGGCACTCCGATTGACGAAGAGGCGTTCCTGCGCGGCACCAGCGTCTATTTTCCCGACCGCGCCGTGCCGATGCTGCCGCTCGAACTGTCCACCGAGATCTGCTCGCTCAGGCCGGAGAGCGATCGGCTGGTGCTGTCGGCGCTGCTCGAGATCGATCATCGCGGCGACGTGGTCTCGCAGCATTTCGAACGCGGCGTGATCCGCAGCGCCGCGCGGATGACGTATACCGACGTACATGCGCTGCTCGAAGGCGACGCGGCGCTGCGACAGCGCTACCAGCGGTTGGTTGCTCGCTTCGAGCTGATGCGCGAGCTGGCGCTGTTGCTGAATCGCAAGCGCGTCCAGCGCGGCGCCATCGATTTCGACATGCCGGAGCCGCTGATCGAGTTCGACGAATTCGGCGAGATGGCGGGAGTGAAGCGCAGCCCTCGCAACATCGCGCACCGGCTGATCGAGGAATTCATGCTGGCGGCGAACGAAGCGGTGGCGTCGCATCTGGAGCAGTTGGAAATCCCGTCGCTGTTTCGGATTCATGAGAAGCCGGACCCGAAGCGCGTGCTGGAGTTCGAGGAAATCGCCGCGCATTTCGGTTACTCGCTGGGTATCGGAGCGCTGCCGGTGAAGCGGTTCTCAGTTACCGACCACCGTAGGGACGGACGCAAAGCGCGGAAGACCATCGAACTGGCGGATAACACAGTGGCCATCTCGCCACGCAATTATCAGGAGCTGGTGGCGAAGATCGAAGGCAAGCCGGAAGAACGAATCCTGAGCTACCTGATGCTGCGCTCGCTCAAGCAGGCCCGCTACAGCGAAGATAACCAAGGTCACTTCGCCCTGGCGGCATCCAGCTACACGCACTTTACTTCGCCGATCCGCCGCTATCCGGATCTGATCGTGCATCGGGTTTTGAGCGCGTGGCTCGACGGCCGGCGGGACACCCTGGCGCCGGAGCAGTTGCACGTCATCGCGCAGGATTGTTCGGAGACCGAACGCCGCGCCGCGGACGCCGAGCGCGAGTTAGTGGAGTGGAAAAAGGCGAAGTTCATGGAAGACCGCGTGGGCGAGCAATTCCGCGCGCTGATCATCAGCACCACGCGATTCGGATTCTTCGTCGAACTGGAAAGCTTGTTCGTGGAAGGCCTGGTTCCCATTGACACTCTACCCGGCGATCGATTTATGTACCACGAAAACACGCGGAAGATCATCGGCCAACGCACACGCAGGCAGTTCAGCATCGGCGATACGGTGGAAGTTCTGCTCGACCAGGTTGATCCGATGGAACGAAAGCTCCAGTTTTCCCTCGTCGAACCGCAACGCGATCGGAAAAAACGGCAGCGTTAGCGTCCGGCGCCCGCCGAAGCCGCGCGCAAGGGGAAATCCTGGGATGCCAGCGATTCGAGCAACTGCTCGTGAATTCCCTGCTCCAGCATGTAGTATTTCCGGCCGTCCTCTTCCGACAGGATGGCGCGTTTCTTGGCGACCAGAAGCAGGCAGAGCTGCTGCTCGCCCGGAGTAAGCGCCGCGGCATCCACGCGCGCGGTGCCGCGAGGGCCGGACGTCAGCTTTCGCAGAAAATCGCGGGTGAAGATCTGGTGGTCGATGCCCTCGATAGCAGCCCCCGCCGAAACCCAGCGATGCTCGGCCAGTCCGAAGAAATACGGACCGGAGGCGAACGCCAGCAGAAAAACGATGACGTCGATGAAGGCCGCGAGCGCCAGCGCGATGCCGTGCCGGGGCGTGGGGGCCATGAACAGCTCTTCGAAGGCAACCAGCAAATCTTCCTGACCCGACACCGTGCGATCGACGAAATCGTTGTACGACGGAACGGCCGGCTTCTCGATCTTGGCGGTGTGCAAAGCCTGCTCGACATCGCTCCACGGCACGTTGTCGTAGACCTGCCGGTAGGCTTGCAATTGCTTTTGGGTTGGATCGAGCGGCTTGGTTTGGGCGAGGAAATCGGCGAGATCGTGCTGGGAGCGCTGCATGCTCGAGAGCGACTGCTGCGCGAGCTTGGTATAGCGATCGAACGCCGAGTAACGAACTCCCTCGCCAGAGCCTTCCTTGTAGTTCTCGGCGTACGTCTCGCCCTCGCGCGCGACGGCGGCCGAAGCGCGGGAAATACGGCCGTGCGTTTTCTCGGCTACGGTCATTTCCTGGAGCGCCAGGATGTGCTTCTGCTGCTCATCGATAGCGGACGTCAGCAGCTTCTGCGTCTGGCCGGCGGAGTCGTTCAGCGAATCGTACAGCCGGCGCTCGATGGTGGCCGGGCGTTCGCGCGCGCTGAACCAGGTGTACAAAGTGGTGTACGAAAACGCGATGGAGATGATCGCGGCAACCACATAGACGCCGATGAGCAGCGGACGCCGATCCACATGCCTGCCGGCGGAACTGAAACCGATGAGCCAGGCCACCAGCACCAGCGCGGTTTGGACCCCGATGGACGCGAGGACCGAGAACCACACCGAAAGATACAGCGTCATGCCCTGGTAGGTGGTGTACCAGGACACGATGGACAACAGGACACTGGCGACGAACAGCGCCTGAACCATGGGCCGCGTGACGGCGGCGGAGTCGGAATTCGAGCTAGAGGCCCACACGTATCCTCCTATGGCAAATAACTGCCTTAAGCGAATAACGGCTGGCGGGTAAGGAAAGTTCCCGCTCTTTACTCTTCTTCCTCCTCTTCGCCCGTCTTGGCGGCCTTGGCGGCGGCAATAATCTTGTCGGCCTGCAGCGCGGGAACGTAATCGTAATGCGAGAATTCCATCGAGAAGTGCGCCCGACCCTGGGTCATCGAGATCAGATCGTTCTGATAGCTCAGCATGTCGGCCATCGGCACCTGGGCGCGAATAATCTGAGTGATGCCTTTAGTGTCCATGCCTTGAATGCGGCCGCGGCGGCCGTTGAGATCGCCCATCAGGTCGCCCGCGTACTCAACCGGAGCCTGCACCTCCACGTTCATG
>JBEKHQ010000426.1:0-4139 GCA_050012195.1 Bryobacteraceae bacterium
CAGGCTTCATTCAATCCCTGAAAACTGTCGAAGCCATGTACCACTTGAGAGCCTCCTACTTGGTCGGCAATAAAACTGATGGTGCCGCCCTTGTAGACTCCGAACTCCAAGTAATGACCGGGTACGGTGACCTGGCTCAAGGCCAGGCTCAAAACCTCTCGAGCGCTTTCGACGCCCACCGAATTCTGCATGTGCTTCCGCGCGTATCGAACGCTTTCCCGCAGAGCCAGCCTTTTCATCTCGCGGGCCGGGTGCAGCCGCGGGAAGTCACAGAAGTCCTGGAAAGTGAAAAGCAACTTCTGAATGGAAGTCTTGAGCTTGAAGCTTGCAATGAACATTACGTTTGGACACTCATTTCGACGGCTGGTTGAGCAGCAAGGGAACCTGCTTGATTGAGACGCTCCGCTAGTTTCATGGCGCGCTCGATGCAGACGTCCATATTGATGTATTCGAACTCGGCGACGCGCCCGCATAACGGAATGCCAATGCTTTCGAAATAGGCCTTGGCCTGCTTCAGGTGCGGGCGATGCTGGTCGTCCTGTACCACGTAGCCGTACTTAGTCCGAAGCACGCGGCTGTAGCAGGCCTCGCTCTTGCGCCCGAGTTGCATGCCTTCCAGATCGCCGATTACGTCCGCGACAATCTGCTGATCCGACATTTCGTGCGTCCCGTCGCCGGGATTGGTGGTGATCTCCGCCTCGATGATCGACTTGCCGGGCGGCGCGTTGTGCGGACTGAAGACGGCGGGAAACGAGAGGCGATGGAATCGAATCTCGGGATCGGGCACGTAGATGGCGGTGTAGTCGGGAAGCTTGGCCGAATCGAAGCCGACCGCCACGGTGATCAGCGAGTTGTACCGCAGCGCGCCGACCGCGGCCAGAATCTCCGGCGGCGTGCCGCTGACGGCGTGGGCGAGTTCCTGGATGGGGATGGTGGAGATCAGCTTGTCATAGCGCCTGGTGGTGCGGCCATTGGTGACGCACCACTGCTCGCGTTCCTTCCAAATTCGTCCGACCGTGAAATCCGGGATGATCTTGCGGACGCGGCGGGCCAGAGCGCGCGGAAGCGCCTCAATCCCGCCCCGGGCCGGATAGCTGAAGTAAAGCTGATGCGTGTAGCCTTCGGTCTCGACGCCGACGGCAGCCTTGATGACATCCTCCACCGGCGGCTTGGGGACGCGGCCTTCCACCCATTCCAGCCCCAATTGATCCGCGGGAACGTTCCAGATCTTCTCGTTATAGGGGATTAAGTACTTTTCGGCCAATCCTTTACCGAAATGGTGGTAAATCCACTCCTTGAAGTTGGTCCGGGGCGCCGGGTAGTCGTTCTTGATGTAGTGATAGAGGCACTCGAAGCGATCCTGGGGATCGAGGTCGTACAGGCCGTTCTCGAAAGGGTACTTGACGTAGCGCCCCTGGTAGAAGATCTTGTTGTTGCGGCGCGCCCGATGGACGTTCTCGCCCAGCAGCGACACCATGTAATCCACCATCTGCTGGTTACGCGAGAAGATGATGTGCGGACCGCCCGCGTCGTAGGTGAAGCCGTGCTCCTGAACCGTCTGGCAGTGCCCGCCGCCACGGGACTCCTTTTCCAGGACTTCGCAGTCTTGTTCCAGATGGGCGGCGATGCTGATTCCCGCCAGGCCGCCGCCGAGTATTCCAATGGCCAAATTTGTTCCCCCGCGTCCGATCTTTCCGATTGATTAATCGGCCTTTTTCGGGGTTTTCTGTAGCCGGTTTTCTGTAGCCCCGGCTTTCTGTAACCTAAGACCGGTTGTGGACGCGCGCGCCCCCAAGGAACCGGCGCAGGAACCGCTTGAGACGCTTTTCCGGCCGATGGCTCGGGCTAAGCCGATGGGCGACGGCGCTGCCGGGCCGAGTCTCATCGGCCGCGGGATGAACCACGCCCCACACGCACGAGATCAAGGATTTCCCTTGGAAAGTCATCGCAAACTTCTCAGATCGTCAGATCGAAGTTGAACCCTTAGATGCACGCCGGGAAAAAATGTTCCAATCCGATGACGGCGCGAACTAGCGCTAAGATGGAGCAATGAGCAACCAGCAGCCTTTCCTCACCGACGTCAAGAATCTCCGGTCCCGAGCGCGCGAGAGCATCGAAAAAGGCGCCGTGACCCCCGCCTATCAGGGCGACGTGAAGCAGACCATCGACATCCTCCAGGCGGTTCTTGCGACGGAGATCGTCTGCGTGCTTCGCTATACCATGAACGCGATCGCCGCCACGGGAATATCGAGCGAGAGCGTGAAGGAAGAGTTCGATCAGCACGCCAAGGAAGAACAGGGCCATATGCGAGCCGTCGCCGAGCGCATCAATCAGCTCGGAGGAACGCCCAACTTCAATCCCGAAGGACTGGCCAGCCGTTCGGCATCGCAATATAGCGAGGGCGGGAACTTGATCGAGATGATCAAGGAAAACTTAATCGCCGAACGCATCGCCTGCGAGCACTATCGCGAACTCATCCGCTATTTCGCCGATAAAGACCCCACCACGCGCGTGATGATGGAAGGCATCCTGACCAACGAAGAGGAGCATGCCAACGACATGCACGATCTTCTCGTGGCTCACGAAGGCAAGCCCATGCTTCCCGGCAATTCGTAGCTGGGCGTCGGCGCTACCGGGCGGCGCTGGACTGTTGGGCGGCAAGCTGAGCCAGGATGGCTTTCATCCGTTCGCGATCTCCCGCGACTCGCTTCCGGCCGTCCGGCGTCGCGTCGATCAGTTTTTCGAGTTGGGCGCCAAATTGAGGTCCGAATGCGGTGTGGATTTCGCCGAGCAGCGGCTCGATCTTAGCGAAGACGCCGATGTGCTCGCCGTTGCTGGCATTGAACAGCTCAAGGCTGATCGCTCCGTCATTGACCAGCGCCGCCGCCATGTCCCAATACGTCACGACCATGCGCAAGTGGCCGCTGTGATCGCCCATCATCGCGCTAGTAAAGTCCGCCAACGATTGTGGATGAAACTCGCGAAAATACCAGTCGCGCGCTTTACGCATCGTCTCGTCGCGCCGCAGTTCGTAAAGTTTGAGGATGAGTCCGGCTTCTTCTTGTTTCGACATGGATAAAGATGCTCCTTGTTAGCTGCCCGGCGCCACCGGGCGCGGGTCCGCTAAAAGTGTAGCAGAGCGCAATTAACGGAAAAGTTCCGCTTCCCTTTAATGACACGATCGAGGTATCCGCCCATTCCTCGTGCGTGTCAGTAAAAAACCATCCGATCTGGTCTTGGCTTTTCTTTCCCGTTGGAGCAAAGTTAAGATGCTGAACGGTTCTCAACCGCGTCTATAAGAGGGAGCGCGAAATGGCCAAAAACGTTGCGGATGTTTTGTGGGAGATGCTGGTCTCGGCGGGCGTCAAACGTTGCTACGGCATCGTCGGCGACGCGTTGAACCCGGCGATCGACGCGCTGAGGCGCAACGGGAAAATCGAGTTCATTCACGTTCGTCACGAGGAATACGGCGTCTTCGCCGCAGTCGCCGAAGCTTATATGAGCGGCAATCCCGTCGCGGTGTGCGGAACCGCCGGTCCCGGCGTAACGCACCTGTTCAATGGACTGATGGACGCGCGCAAGGAGGGGGCTCCGATCATCGCTATCGCCGGCGATGTCGAGACCAAGCTCATCGACACCGCAGCGCTGGAAGAGCTGAACCCCTACAAGTTTTTCGATACCGCCTGCCTTTATGTCGGACGAGTGATCAACCCCGAACAGGCACGCGCCGTGTTCACCACTGCCATTCTTACCGCCGTGGTCGATAAGGGGCCGACCGTGATCTCGCTGCCGGGCGATATCGCATCGGCGAAAGCGCCTGATTCTTCCTGCGCTGTGGCAATTCCTTCAACGCCGGTGTTCCGTCCATCCGACGCCGACGTCGACAAGCTGGCCGAAATGATCGAGGCCGCCAAAACCGTCGCGATTTTCGGCGGCGAGGGTTGCCGCGAAGCGCGCGCCGAGGTGCTGGAGCTGGCCGACAGACTGAAAGCGCCCGTCGGATACTCCTTTCGCGGGAAGCAATGGCTGGAGCATGACAATCCCAACGCCGTCGGGATGACGGGGCTGCTCGGATACGGAGGAGCTTACAAGGCCATCCACGATGCGGATCTGGTCCTGTTGCTCGGAACCGATTTTCC
>JBEKHQ010000427.1:0-4107 GCA_050012195.1 Bryobacteraceae bacterium
GCCATAATCGGGATCATTCTCTTGATCGGTATCGTCAAAAAGAACGCCATCATGATGATCGATTTCGCCCTGGCCGCCGAGCGCAATGAAGGCCTCGGCCCCCGCGACGCGATCTATCAGGCTTGCCTGCTGCGCTTTCGTCCGATTCTCATGACCACCATGTGCGCGCTGCTGGGCGCCGTGCCGCTGGCCTTCGGGCAGGGCACCGGGAGCGAGCTGCGCCGCCCGCTCGGGATTACGATTATCGGCGGGCTGATCGTCAGCCAGCTCCTTACGCTCTATACGACGCCGGTGGTTTATCTCTCGCTCGATCGCCTGAGACGTTCCCGGCGGCAGGAGACGGCGCATCCGGAACACGCGCCTCAGCTGATTTCCACGTAATGGTAGCCGCGCTTACTCCGCCGGCGCGTAGTAGCCGTGCCGATAATTGGCTCTCAGTTTCGGCATGTCCAAGGGAGTGTCGAGTTTCAACTTGACCTGGCGATACTTGCCGTCGCGCGAATCGTTCGTGGGCGAATACCCCAGCACGTACTGATTGCGCAACTCGCGGCTGATCCGCGCGCTGATGGATTCCAGGTCGTCGAGATTGTCCACCGTGTAGAGCTGGCCTCCGGTTTGTTCGGCCAATTCATCGAGCAGACGCGGACCATTTTGCTCCTCCACCGTTTGCCGGCGCGCGCCTTCGTCGAAAATGCCCATGGCGAAGAGTTGGACGTCGGTTTCGAGCATGGCGTTCTTGATCTCGCTGGCGGTGAATCGGCTGCGATTGTCGCCGCCGTCGGATAGCACCACGATGGCCTTGCGGAAATTGCTAGCCTTCTTCATCTGGACCAGGGCGAGATGGATGGCATCCAAAAGAGAAGTTCGGCCGAAAGGCCTGATCCGGGCGACGCGCCGGTAGATGTCATCGGAATCCTGCGTGAACGGAACCAGAAGCCTGGGCCGCTCGTTGAACTCAACCAGGAAGAACTCGTCGTCGGCGTTGGCGGTCTTGAAGAAGGTCGCCATGGCTTCGGCCGACTTGAGCATTTTATTGCGCATGCTGCCGCTGGAGTCGAACAGAAGCCCGACCGACAGCGGCGCATCGTCCTTGGAAAAATGCGTGATGGTCTGCTTGGCATTGTCCTCGATCAGCGCAAAATTCTCTTTCGTCAAGTTCGTCACCGAGACGCCGTCCGGCGTAGTGACGTGAACGGGGATGAGAACCAGGGAAGAGTCTACGCGGAGGCGGGCTGGGGGGGCGATAGTATTCGCCGCCAGTTCGTTGGTAAAGCGTGAGGGGATTGAGCGTGTTGTCTCCGAGGATGGCGCTTGAAACGCTAGGCTGATTGAGCACAGCGAAAATAGAAACGTAGAGCCAGCGGCCAGGGAGAGGGTTCGGGCCATTGGCTGATTGTATATCAGCGTGGCCCTGAATGGAGGAGGCGAATTGTCCTATTAGTACTGGCTGGAACTACCCAATAGTTCCCGCGATTTGCGCGATCATTTCTTGTTGTTGTGGCCGCCACCACCGGCGGCAGGACGGGCGGCTGGAGCCGCATGAGCCGCGGGCGCCGAATGAGCTGCCGGGGCCGAACGAGCGGGAGCCGCCGAGCGAGTGGCTGGCGCGGCGTGGGAAGCCGGAGCCGCGTGAGAGGCTGGGGCCGAACGAGCGGGCGCCGCCGATCGGGCAGCGGGCGCGGCAGAATGGGCGGCAGGGGACGTTGGACGACCGGCGCTCGCAGCGGGGCGACCAGCGCTCGCAGCAGGACGACCGGCGCTGGCAGCGGGACGACCAGCACTGGCAGCCGGACGACCGGCGCTCGCAGCAGGACGACCCGCGGCAGCCGGCCTGCCAACACCTGCCCCTCCTACACCTCGGGGGCCTTCCGCGCGCGCCGCGAAGCCGGCTCGGGTCCCAGGGGCATGAAAGCCTCCCGGTACGCCGTGACCCTCATGTTCGAAGACGCCGCGGTTGTAACCGCCAAAATGGCCGTGATTGTATACCGTCTCGCTACGCGAATAGTAGGCGCCGTGATTGTAGAGCACGACTCCGCCACCCCAGTTCGGCGACCAAGCGCCCCAACCCCAACCGTAATGCGCAAACAGCCCGACCGAGATGCCCACCGCGAACCCGATTCCGAGTCCCAAGACCAAACCGGGCGGAGGTGGCAGCACGTAGTAGCCTGGGTAGGCGACAAATAGCCCGCCCCAAACGCGCCACGGATTGTAATAAGGAACATAAACCAGGGCCGGATTAATCGGAACAATCAAGATCTGGCCATTGTCGACATACACCCGCTGCTGCGCGGTGGTAACCAGCGTACCCGCCTGTTGCGCCTGGAACCGCATGGCCTGGACGGCGTTCATAACGTCGCTGGGCTGGTTGTAGTAGGCATTTCCGAGTTGCGAAGTCCATGCGGTGTTGCGCGCGAGGTTGTCGAGGACGGACGGAAACGCAATAAGGGCTTTGACGCTCGGGTCCCAATTCATACCGTTCGCGATGCCCGCGCGCTGATCCGGAGGCAGTCCGATATTCTGCTGCGACCAGGCATCCGCCTGGGCGACCTGATCCGGATAGGTGGAGGCCGTCAATATTTGAGCAACCAGCGCGTCCGGATAGAGCGCGACCGGCGCCACCAGCTGATCCAGTTGTACGGCTTCCAGGGGCGCGTAAGCCGGCCCTTGCGCGTTAAGATCCAGTTGCGCCAGCGGAATCAGCATCACGGAAAGCAGGAGCGCCAGCGACTGCCGCATGCCCTGGTACAGGAGAATTGTGCTCTTGGAGTTCATCGTTCTACGTCCTTTCGGTCCTACTGCCCGACTACAATAGGCATCCTACTATAAGCTTAAACCCGAAGGGTCGCACGATTACTGCTGCCGCGCAGCTTAAGCTTTACTAATTTGAGTCGGCGCGCGCACGACGGTGGTGTTACATTGGTTTTGCGCAGCAGGGCGCACCCGGTCCGCGGAAAGGACAGAAGTCCACCTTAGCGATGCATCTGTTTTTCACGAACTGACTTTCAGCCTGTAAATGCGGACTCAGGCGAATCAGGAAAGGAAGTTCGCCGTGCCGGTAAAACCTCTTCCATCGAATCCGAATCTCGAGCATCTCAGATATCAGGCGAAGGACTTGCTCAGCGCGCACGCCGCGCGCGATCCGCAAGTAGCCCAAAGAATCAGGGAATTCCACCCGCGCTTCCATCGGGCCACCGATGCCGCAATCTTCATTACCAACTTGAGCCTCGCCGACGCACAGCTCACAATCGCTCGCGAGCGCGGGTTTGAGACCTGGGCCAGGCTAAAAAGGCACATTGAGAAACCAACGCTCACCGACTTGAGCCTCCCTCAGCATGAGCGCATTGAAGATGTCACATTTCGTTGCGCCGTTGACCTCCTTGATGAAGGCAACGTAGCGGGCTTGTCCGCCTGGCTTCTCGAGCATCCGAATCTAGTGCATCAGCACGTCCTTGTCGAACGCGAGAACTACTCTCGAAATCCGACGCTGTTGGAATTCGTCGCGGAGAACCCGGTTCGCCACGGAACTCTGCCGGATAACATCGTTGAGGTAACCAGGGTGATTCTGGATGCCGGCGCGGACCATGACCGATCCGCACTGAACCAGACGCTCGAACTGGTCTGCTCTGGCAGAGTGCCGAGAGAATGTGGGGTGCAACGAGCGTTAATCGACCTGCTCTGCGATCGCGGGGCCGATCCCAACCGGGCGATGTCAGCCGCTCTCGGGCACGCCGAGTTCGAGGCGGCGAACACCTTGATCGCGCGGGGCGCTCAGCTAGATCTGACGGCGGCTGCGGGTATGGGACGGATTGAAGACGCCCGCCAGTTGCTGGCAGCTGCCTCCAATGAGGATCGCCATCGCGCGCTGGCGCTGGCGTCGCAATTTGGTCATACCGGGATTGTTCGGTTACTGCTCGACGCGGGTGAAGATCCAAACCGATACAACCCGGCCGGGTTTCATGCGCATTCGACCCCATTGCATCAAGCCGCGTGCGGCCACGAGGAAACCGTTCGACTCCTGGTAGAGCACGGCGCACGGCTGGATGCGAAAGACACGATGTGGCAGGCCACACCAGCCGAATGGGCTAAACACGAAGGCCAGACGAAAAT
>JBEKHQ010000428.1:0-4102 GCA_050012195.1 Bryobacteraceae bacterium
TCGCGTCGGGTTTGGCGTCTTGATTCGCGCTGAGAAACGCCGCCATGTGCTTGGTGATGGCGGGATCGGAAACGTAGGGCAGGCCGAGTTCTCGAAACAGACTGCGCTTTTCCTAGGCTGGCTTATCGTCCAGGCCGCAGAACGGAAGGAAACCATCGAGAGCAAGTTCGAGCGCTTCCTCGCGCAGGATTTCGGTTTTCAGCGTGCCGCCGACCAGCGACGATCCCGCACCGAGCACGGTGATTTCGACGCTCTTGAGGTTCGGATCGGCGAGCATGCGTTCTTTTGCTGCCGCGCACTGCCTCCTCAGGGCGCTACGTTGCCGGATCGACAGCTGCGTGTTGAGCTTCGCTTCCACCAGCCAGGTGAGCGTGAGATCGAGGTTGTCGCCGCCTAGCAACAGGTGCTTGCCGACGGCGGTGCGAGTGAACTCGATGCGATCGCCGTCGCGATGGACCTGGATCAGAGTGAAATCGCTGGTGCCTCCACCGACGTCGCAAACCAGCACCAATTGGCCGTCGAACAGGCTTTTTTGCGACTGCGCCAGGTGATTCGCGATCCAGGAATAGAAGGCGGCGGCGGGCTCTTCCACCAGCGTCAGCTTTTCGATTCCTGCATCTCGCGCCGCCTGGACAGTGAGTTCGCGGGCTTCTTCGTCGAAGGAAGCGGGCACTGTGAGGACGATGTCCTGCGCCGCCAGCGGATCGTTCGGATGCGCCTGGTTCCAGGCGTCGCGCATCTGAGCCAGGATGGCGGTGGATACGTCGATCGGGGAGAGGATGCGGCCGGCCTCTTGAGCATCCCAAGGCAGGATCTTCGCGGTCCGATCGACTTCCGGGTTCGAGAGCCAGGACTTGGCGGAGTGGACCGATTTGGTGGGCACCAGCGCGCCCTGCTCGCGGGCGTAAACGCCGACGTAGGTTTGATCGCCGAGAAAAAGGAAGGATGGCAGGGTGCGGCGCGGCTCGATCTGATTCGGCGCGACGTATTGCGGGATGTCGAGCACCTTGATTTCGGGATAGTCGGGCAGCTCGCCGCGCACGTGCTCCACGTAGGCGAGGGCGGAATTGGTGGTGCCCAGGTCGATACCGATGTTCATCGGCGGCTACTCGATTTCGATTTCGGCGGGCGCCAGGATCGAATTGGTGGGCGCGAGCGGCGGAAGGTCGATCTTTTCGGCTCGCCAGCCCTTGTGGCGCAGCACTCCTCCGGACGCTTTGCCGCTGGCCGGAACGTTGCCCAACAGCTTCACCGTGGACGGGTCGTTCGAATCCAGTTTGGTGAAGCTGCCTTCCACCGCGTCAATCACCGGTGCGAGACGCAGGTAACGGTTAAGCGACTCACGGCTTTGGTCGTGCAAATTTCGAACGGCCGCGCCGACTTGATCGTCCGAGTACCCCGAGATATCTTCCATCAGGAAATCGATCAGGCGCGAATCGCGCTGCAGGATTCCGAGGATTTGCAGCGCGCCATCGGCGGGGCGCGCTTGCGGAACCGGCTTAGCTGCCGGAGTTTGGGGCCGGCTAGGGGCAAATCCCAACGACTGCGCGATGTCACCCGGAAGCTTGCCGGTAAACAGAATTGCAAAAAAGCTGCGAAATGCGAGTGCGATCCTACTCAAAATGTGCCTCTAAGCTTTAGGATACACTGGCCATGGCAAACCCGAACCCGAGTGGATGCCGGCTTGCAGGCTCTACTCAACTTATGTCGCGCCGTTTCAAAGACCGTCGAGATGCCGGCTTGGCGCTGGCCGCCGGTCTGCGGGCTTACGCGGACGATCCTAGCGTGATTGTCTTGGGATTGCCGCGCGGAGGAGTGCCGGTTGCGTACGAGGTTGCGACGGCGTTACACGCGCCGATGGACGTTTTCGTGGTACGAAAGCTGGGCGTTCCGGGCCACCGGGAATTGGCGATGGGAGCGATCGCGAGCGGCGGTGTACGAGTGCTGAATCAAGATGTCATCGACGCGCTCAGGATTGCTCCGGGTCTGGTGGACGCGGTTGCAGCCGAGGAGCAGCGTGAAGTAGAACGGCAGCAACGCGCCTATCGCGGCGACGTTCCTTTTCCGGAGCTGGCGGGGCGAACGGTCATCGTAGTGGATGACGGCTTGGCCACTGGTTCCACGATGCGGGCCGCCGTGAAAGCGCTGCGGCGAAGCGATCCCGCGCGAATCGTGGTGGCCGCGCCGGTGGCAGCCGCCGAAACATGCCGGATTCTTGGAGGCGAAGCCGACCAAGTGGTTTGCCCGAACATCCCGGACGATTTCCACGCAGTGAGCCTGTGGTACGAAGAGTTTTCGCAAACGAGTGATCAAGAGGTTCGCGATCTGCTCGAATCGGCGGCGTCGCACGTTGCCCCGACACGCTAACTTTTTCCGGACGAGAGGAGGCCAGGTATGCACCCTGGTGTAGCAATTGAACATTGGCCGGTTCTGATACCGGTGGGCTCGGTCAAGCTGGAGGGGGATCTTAGCGTCCCGACGGCGGCGAGTGGCGTGGCGTTGTTCGCGCACGGAAGCGGAAGTTCGCGGCGCAGTCCGAGGAACCGATATGTGGCGGACATCCTGAACGAGGGCGGGCTGGCGACGCTGCTGATCGATCTGCTGACGGAGGACGAGCAGCAAGTGGATCTGCAGACGGCGCATCTTCGTTTCGACCTTGGTTTGCTGGCTGGCAGATTGGTCACGATCACCGAATGGCTGGTGCGGGAACCGGAGGTGCGGGGTCTGAAGATTGGCCATTTCGGAGCGAGCACGGGCGCGGGAGCTGCGTTGGTGGCTGCCGCCAAGCGTCCGGAATTGGTGCATGCGGTGGTGTCGCGCGGCGGAAGGCCGGATCTCGCCGGCGCGGCGCTGGGGCGGGTGAAGGCCCCTACGCTACTGATCGTCGGCGGGGCAGATGGGGTGGTGCTCGATTTGAATCGCAAGGCGATGGCGCAGATGGTGTGCGAAACCGAGCTGGAGATCGTTCCGGGAGCGGGTCATTTGTTCGAAGAGCCGGGCGCGCTGAGCGTGGTGGCGCGGCTGGCGTGCGATTGGTTTTTGGAGCAGCTGTCTTGACGGCGCACGACGGCGGGAGTAGGGTGGGGACTGGAGCCGTGTCTGAACGGGAGGAGTAGCTCCATGATTATCGAGATCACGAAGCCTGAAACGGAAACCCTCATCCAGGGGCATTTGCAAAGCGGTCGGTTCCATGACATCGACGAGCCTCTAACGACGGCGCTCGATGCTCTCCAGGAACCCGTCGCGCCACCTGCTCCGGAAGCCAAGAACCTCGATGAACTTTTCGCGCCTGTTCGTGGGTTGTTTGCGGATGGCGAGCTTGATTTCGGCCGTAACCCGTCCGTCAGCCGGTCTTAAGTTTATGGCCAGTCTTGCGCACCGTGGAAAATCCGCGAAATCTCAATCGCGATCGGCGTGATCTGATAGACGACGATGTAGGGCAAAGGAGCGAATGTGAGTTCGCGCCGTCCGGGCATGCGGCGGCTGGCTCGTCCAAGATTAGGAAAATCCTTCAACCGGGCGCACTCGTCATAGATCGTTCGAGCGATGCGGCGGGCTGCTTCGGGATTGTCGCGTTCGATCCACTCGCAAATGCGCTCCAAATCCTCAGCTGCGGGGAGGGACCAGCGAACTTCCATCAGGGCCGCAAGAACCGATCAAGGCGCTTGCCCACCTGCTCATGCGTGAGGTACTCGCCGCGCCGTAACGCTCCCTCGCCACGATTCACCGCTTCCATGAAGCGGCTTTCCTCGTCGAAATACCGGGCCACAACTTCCTGTACCAACTCGTCGGGATTTCGGCCCTGCTGAGCAGCCGTCTGCGCGAGTTTCGCTTCGAGTTCGGGTGTGAAGTGGACTTGCATACTTTCAGGCTACTAGAAAGTGCCGGCTCGAATCCCCACTCAGGTAGCGAGCAAGCGTGGGGCGTGCCGTCGAACAGAACAAGGCGATGACGCAGATCGTGTGCGAAACGGAGCTGGAGATCGTTCCGGGAGCGGGTCATTTGTTCGAAGAGCCGGGGGCGCTGAGCGTGGTGGCGCGGCCGGCGTGCGATTGGTTTTTGGCGAAACTGGGGTAGGTTGGCTGTGTCTGTTGGTGTCCCC
>JBEKHQ010000429.1:0-4102 GCA_050012195.1 Bryobacteraceae bacterium
CCACCGAAAACGCCCGCTCGCTCGGCGTCCTGGTTACTTTCGGAAAATTCCGCTTCCTCGACCTCGGCGACCTCACCTGGAATAAGGAGCTGCAGTTGATGTGCCCCGACAATCCCATTGGAACCGTGGACGTGTACTTGACTTCGCATCACGGGCTGAATCAATCCGGCTCCCCCGCCCTGGTCCACGCCATCCATCCGCGCGTGGCTGTTATGAACAACGGCGCGCGTAAGGGCGGCAATCCCGACGCCTGGCAAATCGTCAAGGATTCCCCCGGTCTCGAGGACCTTTGGCAGCTCCATTACGCCGTCGAAGGCGGCAAGGAGCACAACGCTCCCGACCCTTTCATCGCCAACGTCGACGAGCACGACCAGCAGGGCGACTATCTCAAGCTCACCGTTGAATCGGACGGCTCCTTCACCGTCTTTAATCAGCGCAACAAGTTCCAGAAAGCCTATAAACCGGCTTCGCGATGAAACCTGCGCGCTCGATCCTCGTTCTCGTTTTCGCGGCCTGCGCGTCCGCCCAAATGAAATCCGTGAATCCGGCCGTCGACAAGATCGTCCAATCCGTTTCCCAGGACCGTATCGCGGACATCATGAAGAAGCTCGAAAGCTTCCAGACCCGCGACCTCTTTTCGGAAGACGACCATCCCACGCGCGGCATCGGCGCGGCCCGCCGCTGGATTTACGATCAGTTTTCCGGCTACAGCCCGCGCCTCCAAGTGCGCTTCGATTCGTACAAGGTGAAAAAGAAAGGCCGCATCGTCCGCGATGTCGACGTTCACAACGTCGTAGCCGTGCTGCCCGGCAAACTGAATCCCGAGCGTCAGTTTATCATCGGCGCTCACTACGATTCGATGGCGCTTGTGCATGTCAATCCCGGATCGCCCACCGGCGGCAATCCACCGCCCAACTCCGACGCGCAGTACGAACTCGCCAATCGCGCCGAAACCGCCCCCGGCGTCGGCGACGATGGAAGCGGCGTCGCAGCCGTGCTAGAACTCGCGCGCGTCATGAGCCAGTACGAGTTTGAGAAGACCGTCGTCTTCGTCGCCTTCGCGGGCGAGGAAGAAGGACTGGTCGGCAGCACGCTCTACGCCGCCAAGGCGCGCCGGGAAAATCAGATCGTCGACGGCGTGCTCAACAACGACATCATCGGCACCGAGATCTCCGGCAACGGCCGCATCGACAACGGAAGCGTCTGGGTATTTTCCGAAGAGCCGGCCGATTCCTCCTCCCGCGAGCTGGCGCGCTACGTCAAGGACACTAGCGAGCGTTATCTGTCCTCCCTGCGCGTCGAACCCGTCTTCCGCGCCGATCGCCTGGGCCGCGGCGGAGATCACACGCCGTTTAACCAGGAAGGTTACGCCGCCATCCGCTTCACCACTCCCAACGAAACCTACGCGAATCAGCACACCGTCACCGACACTTTCGCCAACGCCAGCGCGCCTTACACCACTCGAGTAGCCCAAGCCAATGCCGCCGTGCTCGCCAGTCTCGCGCTCGCTCCTAAAGCTCCCGTCACCAGCGAACCGATCGCCACTGGTCCACGCAAGGGCCAGCCCACGCCCACCATCGGACGCGGCAAATCCCGCTACGATGCCGCGATGCGCTGGACGAACGAGAATCCCGAATCCGATTTGCTGGGCTACGTCGTGGTCATGCGCAAGAGCACCGCTCCTTTTTGGGAACGAGAGATCTTCGTCGGCAACGTAACCGAATACACGTTGAAAGATGTCTCCATCGACGACACCATCTTTGGAGTGAAGGCCGTAGATCGCGACGGTAACGAGAGCCTGGTATCACCGTATGTCCTGGGCCCCCGGCAAAAGCTCGAAATCGAAACCTACTAGGCCGGTTAGATTCTTCCCAGCCTCTTCTGTTGCCGTGTCGCGCTCCAGCGCAGCAACGCATGCGGGGTGTGCTTGAGAGCGAAGACCGCCGCTTTGTATTTCCAACCCGGAATTACGAACGTCCGGCCGCGCTCGAGACCGCGCAGCGATTCCGCCACCACCTCCTCGGCGCTCATCCACAGGCTCGCCCCGATCCCTCCGCGCTCCAACCCCGCCGATTCGTGGAATTCCGAGCGCGTGTACCCCGGGCACAACGCCTGCACCCGCACCGCCGACCCGCTTCCCCGCAGCTCCAGCGCGAGCCCTTCGGTAAAGCTGTTCATCCAGCACTTGGTCGCGCAATAGCTCACGTTCCCCGGCGCTTGCCAGAACCCTGCCACCGACGACACATTGATGATGCCGCCTTTTCCCCGCTCCACCATCCCCGGGAGCGCCGCATGCGTCAGCCGCACTGTCGCCAGTACGTGCAGCCGATGCATCTGATCCTGCCCGCGCGCATCCGCTTCGAAGAACCTCCCGCGCGATCCGAACCCGGCATTGTTCACCAGCAGTTCCAAATTCGCTGCCGACGCAATGCGCTGCTCCACTCGAGAGACATCGTCATCCAGCGTTAAGTCCGCCGTCACAACCTCCGCTCGAATGCCATGCGCCCTTCCCAGCGATTCCGTCAATTGCTCTAAACGGTCCGCGCGCCGCGCCACCAGCACCAGATCTTTTCCGCGCGCAGCTAGGGCAGCCGCGAATGCCGCGCCGATCCCGCTCGATGCGCCCGTGATCAAAGCCAGTCCATTCATCACGTCCAGCATCGCATCAAACTGTCACAGCAGTGTAACGAAAAATGAACAGGCGCTTGTTACCATCGCCGAGACCGCCATGCAGAAAATGATTGCTCGCTACGCTCTTTGCGTGCTCATTCCATCCGCGCTTTTCGCGCAGTTTGAAACCTCCGAGGTTCTGGGAACGGTTCGCGATCCATCCGGTTCCCCGGTTCCGAAAGCGGCCGTAACCCTGTCCAATCAAGACACCGGTATCGAGGCCAAGGCCACTACCGGCGACACTGGAGAATACGACTTCTTTAACGTGCAAGTGGGTCGGTACACCGTCACCGTCGAGGCTGCTGGATTCTCGAAAGCCAACGCAACCGATATCCGGGTAGATGTCGGCGCTCGCCAGCGCGTCGACTTGACCTTGCAGGTTGGCGCCGTTTCCCAATCCGTGGATGTCACGGGCGCGGCCTCGGCGCTCAGTACCGACTCGAGCGAGCACAGCCAGGTCATCGGCGCCGCCGCCGTCATCGACCTTCCGCTCAATGGCCGCAACTACGCCGATCTCGCGCTGCTTGCCACCAACGTCATCAAGTCCCCCAT
The DNA here is from genome assembly GCA_050012195.1 of Bryobacteraceae bacterium. Lineage (GTDB taxonomy): Bacteria > Acidobacteriota > Terriglobia > Bryobacterales > Bryobacteraceae > Palsa-89. The sequence continues at coordinate 3,223 of JBEKHQ010000429.1, forward strand.
CGCCGTCGCCTTCTCGCCTACCGGCACCCCCCGCGAGGGCTCTTTCAACGTGAATGGCATGCGCAGCACCTACAACAACTTCCTACTGGACGGCCTGGACAACAACGAAAACGGGACCAGCAATCAGGGCTATTCGTCCCAGCTGGTGCAACCCTCACCCGACGCCATCGCCGAATTTGAAGTCATCACCAGCAACTACAGCGCCGAATATGGACGCGTGGGCGGAGCCGTCGTCAACGCCGTCATGCGCAGCGGCACCAACCGGTTTCACGGCACCGCCTACGAGTTCATCCGCAACACCGACTTGAACGCCGTGGGCTTCGTGTTCAATCGGGTGGGATTCCAACAACCCACCTTGCAGCGCAACCAGTTCGGAACCACCATCGGCGGACCCTTGATCAAAAACAAATTGTTCTTCTTCGCCGACTACGAAGGATATCGCCAGTTGCAGCGCTATCTCAACCTGGATTCGATTCCGGACATTAACGATCGCAACGGCGTCCTGCCGGTCACGGTCAGGGACCCGCTCGCCGGTACGATCTATCCCGCCAACACGCAAATCCCGATCGCCAGCCTCAACCCGTTCGCCGCGCAAGTTCTGAACCAGCTCCCCGCTCCGAACGGACCCGGCCGCTCCAACGACTACCAGGCGCTGCTGCTCATTCGCGATTACTCGGATAAGTACGACGCCAAGATCGACGGCAAAATCAACGATAAAATGACGGCGTTCGTACGTTGGAGCCAGCGCAAGGACCTGCAATACTACCAGCCCGACATCGCCGGCCCTTCCGGCGGCGACGGCAACGGGTACATCCACATCGTCGATCAAAACGCGTCGGCCGGCTACACCTGGACCGTCACTCCCAGCTCTCTTTTTGAA
>JBEKHQ010000430.1:0-4095 GCA_050012195.1 Bryobacteraceae bacterium
GGGCTCACGGGCGGGCTGGCGAGCGGGAAAAGTTTCGTTGGACACGCGCTGGCCTCGCTCGGTTGCCGTTTGATCGAAGCGGACGAACTGGGGCATCAGGTGTTGTTGCCCGGCGCCGAGGTCTATGACGGCGTGGTCGCAGAATTCGGCAATGGGATTCTCGATCCGGATGGCCGTATCGACCGCCGCAAGCTGGCCGCGATCGTCTTCGAAAAGCCCGAGCTGCTCGAAAAACTCAACCGCCTGGTGCATCCCGCCGTAGTCGCGCGAGAAGAACGCCTGATCGCCGAAATCGGCCGCGCGGACCCTCGCGCCATCGCAGTTGTGGAGGCGGCGATTCTGGTTGAAACTGGTAATTATAAGAAGTTCGACCGCCTGATCGTAGCGGCGTGCTCCTTGGAACAACAGATAGAACGGGCCATGAAACGAGACGGGCGTACTCGCGAAGAAGTGACGGCGCGCTTAAGCCGCCAGCTGCCTCTTGAAGACAAGGTGCGGGTAGCCGACTACGTGATCGACACGTCCGGTACGAAAGAGAACACGATGGAACAGGTGCAAGCTCTTTATGGTTCGCTGCGGGGTTTATCGGCATGAGACTGCGCGTACTTTTATTCGCCGCTTTCCTGGTGTGCGGCTTTCTCGTATTGACTTCCAGGACCGATTGGGGACAACGGCGGATTCTGCGCCCGCTCTCGAGCGCCGGCGGACAGATCTGGTCGGGACCCGACGTGGCTCGCAGTGCCGGGCTGAGTTCGGATGAGCTGAACAACATCGACATTTACAAAACCGCGCATCTGGCGACGGTCAGCGTCACGAGCACCGTGTATCGGCGGACGATTTTCCTGGAGGTCTATCCGACCAAGGACCAAGGGTCGGGATTCATGATCAGCGCAGACGGAAAGATCCTTACGAATAGCCACGTGGTGGCCAATGAGCGCCAACTCGAAGTGACGGTGGATCAGACCCACTACAAAGCCACTTTGCTCAGCCGCGACGAATCCAACGACCTGGCGCTGATCCAGATCACGCCGAAGAAGAAACTCCCCTGGCTGCGTTTGGGCGATTCGGACGGCCTGCAGGTGGGCCAGAAGGTGCTCGCGATCGGCAATCCGTTTGGACTGAACGGTACGCTGACTACGGGCGTGGTGAGTTCGCTGGGCCGCAGCATTCGCGGCGAGAATGACCAGGAGCTGCAAGGGCTGATTCAAACCGACGCGGCGATCAATTTCGGCAATAGCGGAGGGCCGCTGCTCGATTCGTCGGGCGACGTGATCGGGATCAATACGGCGATTCTGGGTCCGAACGGCGGGAACATCGGCATCGGGTTCGCGATGCCCATCAATCGCGCGAAACCGCTGATCGACGATTATCAGGCCGGACGAAAGCGGCCGCGGCTGGGCGTTTCGGTGGTCCCGGTGTCGGGCGATTACGCCGACGCGTTGAACCTGCCGACGGCGGGGGGCTTGTTGATCCAGGAAGTGGAACCCGGCTCGGTGGCGGCGCGCGCGGGCCTGCGCGGCGGCCGGGAGAACGTGACCATCGGGAATTTTCAGTTGGTGGTGGGCGGCGATCTGATCATGGCGATCGACGGCAAGCCGGTGGATCACAACGACGCGATCAGCCGCTCGTTGGCGCGCAAACGCTCCGGCGATACGCTGGAGCTGACCATTTTCCGCAACGGCCGCACGATGCTGGTGCGGGTCAAGCTGAGCGACGAAGGTCCTATCTAATCTGGAGAGCCGGACAATCCGATCCGCAGGGCCGCAGTCGCTCCTTTCCGGTCACGTGGAATTATTCTATGCCAACGCGCGCCAGCGTCTCACCGTAATTCCACGGCATCGTGAAGCCGTACATTTTCACAACCGGCGTGAGCGGACCGCGCTGCATTTCTACAAGCGCTTGTATACCTGACCGCGCCGTTCAATGGTAACGACTGACAACACCTTGCCTATGTCGTCGACCAAGAATATGATCCGCCATCCGCCTACGCGACCTTCGGAGGCCACCCTGATTAGTTAACTTGATGGAGAGCTTCGGATCGTATGGCGCGCCGGCCAATTCCGCAATGCGGTCGAGCATGCGTTTCTTCGTGTTATCGTCCAGCGCATCCAAGTCCTTGACCGCGCGGGCGGATAGCTGCTGGGCATATTTCACAGGCGGCGCGTGCGCCGGTATTCGTGAACATCCGTCACACGACCATGTTCGATGTCGTCGAGACCCTCGCGGATCGCTGCCAGCGTCTTTTCGCTGAGCGACTCCTCACCGCGCAGTTCCTCGACGTACTGCCACACCTCCGCGATCTGGTCGTCGGCAAGCGAGTCGATAATTTTGTGGAGCTCTTCTCGCGAGGTCATGGATGGTCCTTAATCGATCATAGCTCCTCCCTCGCTTCGGCCGCCGCAGCGGTCTGGCGGTTTTCGGTAGTCCCGGTGTCGGGCGATTACGCCGACGCGATCAGCCGCTCGTTGGCGCGCAAACGCTCCGGCGATACGCTGGAGCTGACCATTTTCCGCAACGGCCGCACGATGCTGGTGCGCGTCAAGCTGACCGAATAAGGTCCTATCTATCCTTCCGAGTCAGATATAAGTCCTCCGGCTTCGCGATAATTACAAGACGAGGAAGGAGAGTTTCCCATGGGCTCAAACAAGAAGCAAGGCGCGGCGAAGACCGATCGGCGCGGGTTTTTACGCGGTGCGGCGGCGGGCATGCTGGGAGCGGCCGCCGTCCAGCAAGGATTCGCGCAGCAAGCGGGCCCCATCGGCGGCGCAACGCGCGAGCAGCTCCGCGCGGACATGCTGGCTGGCATCGAGGACGACATCAAGAAGGATCTGCAGATGCGCGCGGACGCGATTGAAGAACTACCCGAACCCAAGAACATCAAGCCCGGCGCCATGCTGGATGCTCGATTCCCGGTCTACTACAGAACCTCGATTCCCGAAGCAATGCGCTTGCTCACCGAGTATTTCTCCGCGTATAACGAACGCGACCTGGCCGCGGCGGCTCGCACTCTGCATTTTCCTTACGCCACCTATGAGGCGACCGAGCCGCTTATCTACAAAACCGCCGCGGAGTTCGTCAACAATCCACCGCCGTCGATCCATGAGAGCACCGCTCCCGACAGCCAGCTTCGCCCCGGTACTTACGACATCCTGGACGTCCTGCAAGTCCAAACCTTCAACCCGGTGAATGTCGGGTTGGAGCTATGCTACACGCGGTATCGCGCCGACGGGTACAGGCTCGGAATTAATCAAGGCATCTACGCCATCACCAACAACGACGGGAAGTGGGGCATTCAGCTCAGCTCGGTTATCTTCACTCCCACCGAATACATTGGCCAACATTATAATGACGCGCAGGAAGCCATGCTGCGGCAGGGCCGCACGGGAATGGCGGCGTTCGGCGACCACGACTACGACCTTCTGACTAACCTCGGATGGGGACGAGGCCAAGGCAACCGGCGGGCGGCGCAAAAGACCGCCGGCATCACGGGAGCGCCCGGAGCCACCAGTTTTTTCCTTTCCGGGTGGGCCGGCAAGCCGATGGAGCCTTACAATTCCAAAGGACGAAAGAGCCGTCTGAGTGTGGCAGGTACGCCGGATGCCGCCGAGATCAATGCACTCTCCGCGCAGCATGGCCCCATCCCGGACTATGAGCGGACTCTCGAAAAGACGAACATTGTAACTGCGTCGGGCCAGCCGGGCTGGTTCTTCGCGATGGCGGGCGGCGGCGTCGGACACTATGGCTACACCATGCATTTGGCGGATTCCCGAGTGCTGCACGCCGGTCCCGAGAAAGCCCACTCGCTGGGCGGATATATTCGCTACACTCGCGACAACGTTTTCGTTTCCGAGACGCGCAGCTTGGGCATCACCATCTACGACAAGCGGGAGCGAGTCTGGGTGAATGGCGGCGGGCTTGGACAATCGATGCGTCGCGATCGCACCAATGACGACCTGTAGTCCGGTCCAGCGCGCCGAGCCTAATCTTGCCTACAACCGCGGCCAAATGCGTTACCTGCATCGATGTTATACCAGAGTCGTCTCTTTGTCAGGAATCGCGCGTTCACCGCCATCTAAACCGTGACGGGCAAGTTCA
>JBEKHQ010000431.1:0-4095 GCA_050012195.1 Bryobacteraceae bacterium
GCCCGGCTCGGCGCGATCAGACTGATACGCAACCAGCTTTGCGTCGGGCGAAAGCGCAGGAACGCCTGTGTCGCCAGCGTCGTAAGTGAGCTGGCGTAGATTGGGTTGGCTCGACACGGTTTTTCCAGGAGAACTCCATAGCCACCATGCGCCCGCCGTTACTATCGCCGCGAGGGCTATCGCAGTCCCCGCCAGCGGCCAAATCCGCCGGGAGGCGACGGGAATGTGTGACGCTTCGAGGCGGCCCGACTCCGATTCCTCTTTCAACTCCTCCAAAGCCACCTTCAGATCGGCCATGGTTTGAAGACGACGTGCAGGATCCTTCCGCAGACAGCGCGTTACGATGCGGTTCAGTTCGCGCGGCGTGGTCGCCGCCAACGGCTGTGGCTCACGATTTAGGATCGCCGCCAGTGTGGACATGTTGGTGTCGCCCGAGAATGCGCGGCGGCCAGTGAGCATCTCGTACAGGACCGCGCCGAAACTGAAGATGTCCGATCGCGCGTCCAGTTTCAGACCTTGTGCCTGTTCGGGCGACATGTAGGCGACGGTGCCAAGGATCTGGCCCTCTTCGGTGAGTGGCGGGCTCATCGTCTCCGTTGCTTCCTCCGGGCCGGTCTTCTCAGTCAGCTTGGCCAATCCGAAGTCCAGCACTTTGACGAGTCCCGAATCTGCCACCATAATGTTGCCCGGCTTCAGATCGCGATGGACGATGCCAGCGGCGTGGGCCGCCGCCAGAGCGTCTGCTATCTGCACGGCGCACCGCAGAAACTCAGCCGTCTTCATCCCGTGACGGGGAATGAGTCGGTCTAGTGTACGACCGGAGACGTACTCCATGGCGATGAAATCCACGCCCTCGCAGGCGTCAATATCGTAGATTGTGACAATGTTGGGATGATTCAACGCCGCCAGCACCTGGGCCTCGCGCTGGAAGCGCGACATGCGATCGGGGTCGGCTGCGAAAGAATCCGGCAGTACCTTAAGTGCGGCTTCGCGCTTTAGCTTCGTGTCCTTGGCGCGGTAGACCTCGCCCATGCCGCCCGCGCCGATCGGCGCAAGGATCTCGTAGGGTCCCAAACGAGTGCCGGGAGCCAGAGGCATGGCGGTTTAGCGATTCTATCTCACTGGATGGTTCATTTCGGCGCCGGGCCGCGCACCACCTCGACAAATCCATCCGGGCGAACCCATTTTTGAAACGCCGCTCTGACTTCCGCGGCCGTCAACGCGAAATACCGGCGCGCCGCCCGCACAGGCTCATCCAAAGGCAGATCCATCTGGGCTCTGGCCAGCAAACCGCCCGCCACCGAGTCCTCGCTGGATTCCCGCAAGGGCATCTGCCGAAGCAAGAGCGCCTTAGCCTGCTGCAATTCGCCGGGAGTGACGTCGCTCGACTGCATATCCGCCAGATCGCGCGCGATCAACGCCCGCGCTTTGGAGGAATTCTCCGGGTCGCACGCGAACGTCACCGAATAAACCGCGCGCGACCGGGTTGCATCCAGACTCACGTCCACGGTGTATACGTAGCCGTTTACCTGACGCAGATCGTGATACAGCCTGGTGGCGTAAAATCCGCCTCCCAGAACATGGTTGCCCATTTGCAGCGAGTAATAATCCGGGCTGTAGCGATTCATCGGAATTTCCTCGGCGAGCGTCACATTGTCCTGAAGTTCGCTCGGATCCGGCACGTTTACGGTTGAGACCTTGTTCGCGGGCACCGGAGGGAGCGTGACTTCCGGCTTGGGGCCGGCCGCTTTCCAGGCGCCAAACCATTTCTCGATCACCGGCCGAGCCTCGCCGGCGGTGACATCTCCAATGACGACGATGGTCGTCAGATCCGGCCGGATCGCCTTGGCATGATATTGCTTCACGTCCTCGAGCGTGAGCGAATCCACCGATTTCGGCGTGACCTCGCGCAGATCGGGATCGCCCGGCGGAAGCAGTCCCACCGTGACGGCTCTTCCCGCCTTGTAGCCCGGACTTTCGAGATTGCCTTTGACGAATTCGGAAGTTTGTTGCCGCGTGATTTCAAAAGCGTCGGCCGGCAATGCTGGATTCAGCTCGTTGTCGGCCAGCAAGGCAACGCCGCGGGAGAACTCGTTCTTGAGCACGCGCAGCGAGAAGCTGAAACCGGCGGACTCGCCGGCCGCGATGTCGTCCAGCGCTTTTTGAAAAGCCAGGCGGTCGAGCGCCTTCGTTCCATAACTGAGTAATTGCTCCAGCACATCCGAGACGCCTTCCTTCCCTGGCGGTATTTCGAGATCCGGTTCATGCCGGACGTTGCCCAGCACCGTAATCGTTGGACTGGTCTTGACGGTCTTGACGATCAAGCGAATGCCGTTAGGGAGCTTCGAGTCGTCGGCTTGGAGATCCTCCTCGGGTACCCGCAACGATGCCAGGCGTTCCGCGGCCCAGGCCGGAAGAGCTACGTCTTTGGTGGGCGCAGAGGTGAGCGTTTCATTCCCGCCGAACCCCTTGGACGCCACTGGCCCTCCGGACGGGACAGGCTTCAGAGTAGCCGTCACCGAGTTCTGATCCTGAAGGAATTGCTTGGCGACTCGATTGACGTCGGCCAGTTGAACGGCTCGGATGGCCGCGACGTCTTCGTCGGGGGAGTTGCGCCCTTCCACACCCAGCGCCTGCGACCACGTAGCGGCCAAATCCGGGATGGAATTGCGCTGGAACTCCGCGCCCGCGATCTCTTGTCGCTTCGCGGCTTCGACCAATTCGGCCGGCACACCCTTCGCCACATACTCGGCGAGAATCCCTCTCATTTGAGCGAGAATCGGCTGGCCATCGCCTCCCGAGGGCAGCGCGGCAAGCGCCAGACCGACGCTGGCTTTGGGATAACTCTCGGCCAGCTCAAACTCCGCCGCGAGCGCCTTGCCCTGCGGCACCAAGGCATAAAGATTCGCGCGCTGGCTCGACAGAACGTCGCTCAGGACGCGCGCGGCCGCATAATCCGGGCTGCTGGTGCCGGGCATCCGATACGAAATGACGAGCAGCAGGTAGGAGAGATTGCTGTCGAGCGTGAACGACTCCGACTTCACCGGCTTCAGCACAACCTCCGGGCGCGCCGGAAGCGGGTGCCTGGGAATGGAACCGTAAAGTTGAGTGATCTCGGCCAAAGTGGTTTTCGGATCCACGTCTCCCACCACCACCAGCAACGCGTTGTTGGGCGCGTACCACTCTCGATGAAATTTCTGGAGCATTTCCGCGGTGGTGGCGTCGAAGGATGGCTTCGTTCCCAACGCATCGTGCGCATAAGGAGTGCCTTGGAACATGTCCTCATTCAGCCGGGTCAGGAATTTGTAGGTTGGATTGGAAAGATCGCGAGCCACTTCCTGTTCGATCGCGCCCTTCTCTTGGGACCACTCCTTTTGAGAGTCCTCTACGCCCGTCATGCAACCGGCATCCACATGCAGAGCGACGTCCAGATCCGCGGCTGGAACGGTGGTGAAGTACTGCGTAATGGTCTGCTGGGTGTCGGCGTTTCCAAATCCACCGAGCTGAGCGTAGATCGCCGCGGTTTGGTCGGCGGAGAGTCCGGTGCATCCACGGAATGCCATGTGTTCCTGGGCGTGAGCCATGCCGGGAAATCCCGCAGGCGTTTCGTTACCGCCGACCAGGTAATTTTCTTCGACCGTTACCACCGGGGCCAGCGGATTCCGAATGATCACCACGCGCAATCCGTTGCTCAAAGTGGTTCTGGTTACGTCGGTAGCGGGCGCTTGTGGGGCGGAGGTCTGCCGAAAGCATAGGACAATGGCGGCAAGCGAGGCAAGGCGTGTGCGGAACAATGGTTTCCTCCAGGGGGATAGGGAGCCGGTGAACGGCTCTCTTTCAATCCTAACAAGTGTTTTCTTAAGCTGGGTCTGCGACGCCGATCTGATTGAGATGATGGGCCAGATGCGTAATATAGTCCGTTGCCAGGAAACCCAGGGTGACCGGCTCTCCCGAGCCGATGCGGCACACGGTTTCCACCTTTGCTGCCGGCAAATAGGCTATTACATGAGCGAGGTAGCGATTGTAGGCAGTCCACAGCGCGACCAGAAGTGTCCAATCGGCCTCTTGAATGGCTTGCACACGGACGTTCCCGGT
>JBEKHQ010000432.1:0-4095 GCA_050012195.1 Bryobacteraceae bacterium
TGCGGCCTAGTGTGGCCACTTCAAACCAATAGACGCCTCGATGCCCCAAGCAGACGCGATCGACATTCAGCGGCTCGGTAATGACGACGAAATCGGTGCGATCGCGGCTGACGAATCCGCGCTCGGCAAGATAGGCCATCCCCGCGAAGCCGCCGCTTTCCTCATCCACCGTGCCGCTCTGTTCCACGGCGCCGCGCAGGCGCACCCCCGCGCGACGGATCGCCTCCACGGCGAAGATGGACGCCGCGATTCCGGCTTTTTGATCGGTGGCTCCTCGTCCGTATATCTTGCCGTCGCGCACCGTGCCGGCAAAAGGATCGACAGTCCAACCATCGCCCACCGGCACCACGTCGAAGTGTCCATTGAAGTGCAGCAAAGGCCGGGCCGGCGCGCCCCGGAGCCTTGCGATCACATTCACGCGCGGATGTTCGGCGGTGTGTTCCGGGCGGCCCTCGGCGGGGACCATTTCGACGTCGTAATCGAACCGAGCCAGCCGCGCTGCCAGCCAATCCGCGCACGCCACGTAATTCTCGCCCGGGGGGTTCACGGTTGGAATCGCGATCAGTTCGCGAAGGAACTCGACCATTTCGCCGGCCATCGATTCGACGCGATCGAGCACAGCTTGCTCTCGAACGTTCTTCGGCGACGCACCACTCACGCGAATCCAGTTTATCGGAACGCTGCGAGTTCTTGCCGGGCCGCTCCGAGTCACGGTACATTCAGTCGTGAGCCTCACGAAATATCAGAGCAAGCGTAACTTCAAAGTAACCTCGGAGCCGGCCGGCGGCGGGCGCGTCTCGAAAGCCAAGAGACTGCTCTATGTGATCCAGAAGCACCAGGCCTCGCAACTGCACTACGATTTTCGCTTGGAATGGGGCGGAGTGTTGCTCTCTTGGGCAATTCCCAAAGGGCCGTCGCTCGATCCTTCCGTGAAGCGCCTGGCGGCGCCGGTGGAAGATCACCCGCTCGAATACGGAAGCTTCGAAGGCGTGATCCCGGAAGGCGAGTATGGAGGCGGGACGGTGCTGCTGTGGGATCGCGGAACATGGACTCCGGAAGTTCCCGATGTCGACGAAGCATTGCGAAAAGGCGACCTGAAGTTTTCGCTCAAGGGCAAGAAGCTGCGCGGATCTTGGGTGCTGGTTCGAACTAAACTGGGCTACCGGGGATCGAAAAAGCCACAGTGGCTGCTCATCAAGCATCGCGACGGTTTTGCATCCGACGAAGACATCCTCGCCGCGGAACCGCGCTCGGTGGTTTCCAAACGCCTGCTGGCCGAGATTGCGAGTGAAGAGCACGGGGACGTGGCGAAGGCAGCCAAAGGCGATCCGGCGGGGAAGCGCAGGTGAGCAACCGCATACCGTTTCGGGTAAAGCCCATGCTAGCGACGCTGGTACGGGAGCCTCTCAACCAATCCGGGTGGGTCTATGAAGAGAAATACGACGGCTATCGGATCCTCGCGTACAAAGAGGGCAATCGGGTAACGCTGCTGTCGCGCAACGCCAAGGATCGGACCGAGTGGTTCTCCGGAGTCGCCACCTCTGTCGGGAAGCTTTCGGCGAAGACACTCCTGCTGGACGGCGAAGTGGTGGCGTTCGATCGGCGAAAGGTTTCGCGCTTCCAGCTTCTTCAGAACTTGAAATCCGAACCGGAATACGCCGTGTTCGACTGCCTATATAAGGATGGGCGCGACCTCCGGCCCGAACCGATGGCTCGGCGGCGTTCGGTGCTGGAAGAAGTGGTCGGCGGCGCCAACGGCATCTTCGTTTCCGCCCGATTGGCCAAGAACGGCCTGGACGCATTTCGAGTGGCACAGCGGAAGGGCTTCGAAGGAGTGGTCGCGAAGGACGCTTCGGCGCCATACATCGAGGGACGTTCCAGATTCTGGCTGAAGTTCAAAGTGCATCAAGAGGACGAGTTCGTCATCGTCGGCTACACGCAGCCGACTGGATCTCGCGAGCACTTTGGAGCGCTCCTGCTGGGAGCGTATGACGGCGGAAAGTTGCGCTACGCGGGCAAGGTCGGGACTGGTTTCTCGCGGGATTCGCTGGCTCAGCTCTATCGCAAGTTTCAACCGCTGATCCGCGCGAAAGCCACCGTGGAAGATCCGCCGCGTGAGAAGAACATAACTTACCTAGCTCCCCGGCTGGTGGCTCAAATTGCTTACGGCGAGTGGACGGACGATCGCAAACTTCGACAGCCTGTGTTTCTCGGGTTGCGCGATGACCAGCGGCCCGAGGAAGTAACTTTTCCGGAGGCGAAATGAAGATCGAGAAGCTAATTTCGCATCCCGACAAAGTGTTCTGGCCGGACGAGGGCTATACCAAGCTCGATCTGGCGCGTTTTTACGAAGCGGCTTTTCCGCGGCTAAAGCCTTTCGTGAAAGATAGGATGCTGTCGCTGGAACGCTGTCCCGACGGCATGCGCGGAAACTGTTTCTATCAGAAGGAAGCGCCCAAGGGCTTACCCGACGGCACGCCCGTCCAACTGATCCATCATCAAAAAAAGGATGTCCGATATGTGGTCGGCGGAGCGATCGAGACGCAGGTCGCGCTAGTGAACCTTGGTTGCATCGCGGTGCACACGTGGGCCAGCCGCGCCGTGCATGCCAGCCAGCCGGATTGGATGGTCTTCGATCTCGATCCAACCTCGGGTAAATTCGCCGACGCGGCTCAAGCCGGATTGATGACCAAGAGCGGCCTGGACGAAATCGGAATGGTTTCGTTTCCGAAGACGTCGGGAAGCCGGGGGCTGCACGTTTTTGTCCCTTTGAAGACCGGCGTGGATTTCGATGAGGCGCTGCCGTTCGCCAAGGAATTCTGCGATCGCCTCGCGGCGGCTCATCCGAAGGAGACCACGGTCGAACAGCGCATCGGCGCGCGCGGGAAGCGCACGTATCTCGATCCGTTCCGTAACGGATTCGGAGCGACGGTGGTGGCGCCTTACTCGGTGCGGCGACGCGAAAAGGCGCCGTTCTCGATGCCGCTTGCGTGGGCGGATGTGAAGACCTCGCTCGATCCCGCGAGTTTCAATTTAGGGAACTACGAAAAATGGTTGGCCAAGCCCGATCCTTGGGAGGATTTCTTCCGCGCTCGGCAGTCGATTAAGGCGCCGAAGAAGGCGCTGAAAAAACTCTAAGTCACCACTCTGGCGCGAAACGTTCGGCTTCCCAGGATTAGCGAACCGATCACGCTGACGCCCAGCGCCAGCAGTATCCAGGTGATGCCGAGAGTCGGGATGCTGCGGCCGCCGATCGCGGGCACCATGGCGTAGCGTAGCCCCTCCGCTGCATAGGTGAGCGGATTGAAGAGCGTCGCAATTTGGAACCAGCGGATGTGATCGAGAGCGCCCCAAGGATAGTAGGTGCAGCCGGTGAAAAGGAGCGGCGTGAAAATCAACGTGAACATCAGGCTGATTTGCTCCGGCTTGATGACGGTGCCCATCACCAGGCCGAAGCTCGCGCCCACGCAGGAAGTGAGGACGATCATTCCAATCAGGATGCCGATACGGTCGTCCCGGACCGCGTAGCGATCGCCCAAAATCCACCAAGCCAGCGGAAAAATAACGCTGCCCGCGATGATGCCTCGCATGGCGGCGAACAGAACCTTCTCCATCGCTACCAGGCCGATCGGGAGCGGCGCGAGCAGCCGGTCATCGATCTCGCGGGCGAATCCGAGATCCAGCACCAGCGGCAAAGTCACGCCTTGCATCGAGGCCACCAGCGACGTGAGTCCAACGATGCCGGGCAGCATCACGGCCACGAACGCGCCCGCTGCCAGTCCTATTCCGGGCAACACCTTGCCGAAAATGAACAGGAAAAACAGCGGCTGCATGAGCGCTTGAAGTAAGAACGATACGAACTCGCGGCCGGTCACGGTGAGATCGCGGCGAAGCATCGCCAAAAACGCGGTGGCGGCGAGAGAGAATCGGGAACGGGGCTGCGTCATCGCAGGTGCCTCCCCGTGAGATAGATGAACACCTCTTCGAGCGACGCTTGTTTCAAATGCAGGTCGCGCACTTCGCCCCCGGACGTCAGGACAGCTTGTGCGGCGGCGCCGACCAACGATGCGGCGCTCTCCGCATACAGGCGATAGA
>JBEKHQ010000433.1:0-4093 GCA_050012195.1 Bryobacteraceae bacterium
TCGCGGAAATACTTGGCGTCGCGCCGGTACTGACATTTTCGTCTAGGATCGAAGCCGATCGCGAGGAGTACAGCGCGGCGCCGGCCACCGAAAGCGCCAGCAACGGTGAATTCTCGGGAGCAATATAGATGGACCCATCGAAATATGCAGCAGCGCCAAAGGTAGGACGAGAGCCCAAGGCGGGCAGCGACGCCAGCGCGCCCGAGTCTGTCCCCACTTGTACGCCCCCCAGCGCCTGACGGTCCAGCAAGTACATCCTTCCTTCCTTGCCGGATGTAAAGAGAAGATGCGGATGGGCCGCGTTGCCTGCCTCGTCGGGCAGTAACAGCGCGCCGCTCGATCCAAGATCCAGATCGTCCTCATCAAGCAGCATCTTGTTGAACGGCGTGAACTGGTCCGCGGGCGCCAAGCCGGCCGACGTAAGCCTGAGAACGGATTCGTCGTACCGAGCCGCCGTTTCGTTCCCGTCGAAATCTCCGTTGGCCGACACCACGAAGATGTTGCCTTGATCATCGGACGCTGGGCCCGCGCCGCCGTTCCAGAAGGAGGCGCCGCTGTCGTTCGGCGAGGTGTTGAAGAAGGCGGTCAGATTCAGCGTCCCGGCATCGTGCGCCATAACCCAGCCGTGATAAGTGCCCTGATCGCAGTTCCCGGACCACGACGAATAGACTACACCGTTCGACAGCAGCAGCGCCGTCCGCTGCTTGTGCGCCAGGGGCACGAACCCGGGCGGTTGAATCTCCACGGGACTCGCGGGCCGCTCGGCGCCGCTCGTTACGTCGATGGCATGCAGCCGATAAACGTACTGATTCCCGGGCTCCTTCGTGTAGACGATCACGTAAATGGTCCCAGCCAGCGGATCGATCACCGGAGTTCCGCTGATTCCGAGCTCTGGAATCACAGGGCAACTGACATCCGCTTCAGAAACGGTGGTCACGCCGACCGCCGTATCCAGAAAGCTCACCGTCCAAAGCGCCGGGGCCCCCGATTCGTCGTCGGCATCAAAGGCGTAAAGACTATCGTGCGAAGTGGCCACAAAAACAACGTTGTGAAGACCCTTCCCGGCGATCTTCACTCTCGACAGATACAGAGGCTGCGCATACACAGCCCCGTCCACCGCGAGCAGGTAACGCTTTCCAAAAAGGCCGCCGCTGAGACCGGATGGAGTCAGCAGGATCTCGCCTAGATATTGTCCAGTCCGCGCGTTGTCGTTGTGGTAGGTGACGACGCTCGGTTGTGCGGCCAGCGTGAGAGCCCCGAGAAGCGGCGCAACAATGGAATTACAGAGGTTTCGGTGACTCATGCCGCAATCGGATTCCCGTGGCGTCGAAATATTCATTGTGCACTAACCGCGTGGCAGTTTGTTTCGCGACGGGAATCGTTCTCTTCCTGCGATAGCCGCTACCTGCTACTGTAATCTCGTATGCCCACGGACCGAGTGATGGAAGTGCGCCGCCGCCACGCCAATGCCGAAGCCGGCGGCGGGGAGGAGCGCAAGCAGCGTCAACATAAGGAAGGTAAACTGTCGGCGCGCGAGCGCATCGACCTTTTGCTGGACGAAGGCACGTTCGAAGAGATGGACAAGCTGGTCCGCCATCGCTGCCGCGATTTCGGAATGGACGAACAGGTGGTTGACGGCGACGGTTTCATTACCGGTTACGGCCGCGTCCACGGGCGGCTGACCTACGTCTTCGCCCAGGATTTCACCGTGTTCGGCGGCTCGCTGTCGGAAGCCAACGCGCAGAAGATCTGCAAGATCATGGATCTCGCGCTGAAGACCGGCGCGCCGGTGATCGGCCTCAACGATTCAGGCGGCGCGCGCATCCAGGAAGGCGTGCTTTCGCTAGCCGGTTACGCCGATATTTTCCTCAGGAACACGCTCGCGAGCGGCGTCGTCCCGCAGATCTCCGCCATCATGGGACCTTGCGCCGGAGGTGCCGTGTATTCGCCGGCGCTCACCGATTTCGTGCTGATGGTGGATAAAACCAGCCACATGTTCGTGACCGGGCCCGACGTGATCAAGACCGTTACGCATGAGGATGTCAGCAAAGAAAAGCTGGGCGGCGCCGAAACGCACAACTCCATCAGCGGCGTCGCGCATTTTCTGGCGCACGACGACGCCGAGTGCCTGCAATTGATCCGGGAATTGGTTTCCTACATTCCCCAGAACAATCGCGACGACGTCCCTCCCAAATTCTCGGGCGATCCGATCGATCGCATGGACGAGGCGCTCGATACCCTGGTGCCCAAGGATTCGCACGTTCCTTACGACATCAAGGAGCTGATTCACCGCGTTGTGGACGACGGCGAGTTCCTGGAAATCCACGAGCACTGGGCCAAGAACATCGTGGTCGGTTTCGCGCGCATGGACGGCGCCAGCATCGGAATTGTCGCTAACCAGCCCGCTTTCCTGGCCGGCTGCCTGGATATCAACTCGTCCGTGAAGGGCGCTCGCTTCGTCCGCTTCTGCGACGCCTTCAATATTCCGATCCTCACGTTCGAAGACGTGCCGGGCTTTCTTCCCGGGACCGAGCAGGAGTTCGGAGGAATCATCCGCCAGGGCGCGAAGCTCCTGTACGCCTACGCGGAAGCCACCGTGCCCAAGATCACCGTCATCACGCGCAAAGCCTATGGCGGCGCGTATTGCGTCATGGGTTCGAAGCACCTCAGAACCGACGTGAACCTCGCGTATCCCACCGCCGAGATCGCCGTTATGGGCGCCGAGGGCGCGGTGAACATCGTGTACCGCCGCGAACTGGTGGCGGCTGGAAACGACGACGCGGTGCGAAAACAGAAGACCGAGGAGTTTCGCGACCGGTTCGCCAATCCTTTCGTGGCCGCCGAGCGCGGATTCATCGACGATGTGATTGAGCCGCGCGAAACCCGTCCCCGCGTGATTCGAGCGTTGCGAATGCTGGCGAACAAAGTGGACACCATGCCGCGCAAGAAGCACGGCAGCATCCCGTTGTAGATCCCGGTGCCGGATACTAAGGCTCGCCTCCGCTGCGTGTTGTTCGCGATGGTCTGCACAGCGTTGCTGGCGGGGTGGCAAGGGCTCACGGTCCACTACCACTTCGGCGGAAACTGGACCGCGCTTTTCTATACGGGCCAGAATTTCAAAGGGGTTCCTCCGGCTTTACAGCCCGAAGGGATCTACGTGTTCAAAGACTCGTTGGGTTACGACGGCCAGTTCTACCATTACCTGGCGCACGATCCACTCTTGCGCCGCAATTATACGACGTTCATGGACGATCCCCGCTACAGAAGCGGCCGCATCCTGGTGCCAGGTTTGGCCTTCCTGCTCGCTGGGGGGCGCGATGAGAGGATCGACGCCGCCTACATCGCCGTGGTTTGGATGTTCGTGGCGTTGGGCGCGTATTGGCTCGGCCGCCTGGCGGTGTTGTACGCTTACCCGGCGTGGTTCGGGCCGGGCTTCGCGCTCGTGCCCGCCGTTCTGGTCTCCATCGATCGCCTGACCGTCGACGTCGCCCTGGCCGCGTGCGCGGTGGGTTTCGTTCTGTATGTGGAAGAGAATTCGCCGCTGGCGCTCTACGCCGTGCTGATGGCGGCCGGATTGGTGCGAGAAACAGGCGTGCTCCTACCGGCGGCTTATTGCATATGGCTCGCTGGCGGCAAGCGCTTCCGCGAAGCCGCGGTGTTCGCGACCTCCGTGATTCCGACGTTCGCCTGGTGGCTATACGTCGACCTTCACACTTCGCCGGGTTGGTACAGCGGGGGCTTCCTTTCGCTCGCTCCGTTTGCCGGCCTGGTGCGCCGGATGTTCCACGCGTACGCTTATCCGGACACTCTCAGCCGTGCCGTCAGAGAACTGGCGATCGGTCTCGATCTGGTGGCTCTGGCTGGTATTGCAGCTGTACTTGTATGGACGGCGCGGCGCTCGTTGCAGCGCGCCTGGACGCCGGTCACGATCGCCATGTACCTTTTCGCGTTACTCGTCCTCGTGCTCAACAGAAGCGACGTGTGGTCGGAAGTCTTCGCGTTCGGCCGCACGCTAAGCCCCCTTTTGCTGCTGGCGACGCTGGACGGAATGAAGCTTCGCTCGCCCCTGCCGGCACTCGCGATGCTGGCGCTT
>JBEKHQ010000434.1:0-4083 GCA_050012195.1 Bryobacteraceae bacterium
AAAGTGACGGAGGCGCCGGCTTCCCCGCGGATCGAGGAAATCGGCCTGGCGGAGGCAGCCGGGCGAGTCCTGTCCGAGCGCGTGGTCGCCGATCGCGATTACCCCCCGGTGGCCCGATCCGTGCGCGACGGGTTTGCCGTGCGCGCCGCCGATTTGCCCGGCCAGCTCGACATCCTCGGCGAGGTCCGCGCGGGCGAAACCTTCGCCGGTGAAATGCACGCCGGCCAAGCCGTCGAGATCATGACCGGCGCGCCGGTGCCGCGCGGCGCGGATGCCGTCGTCATGGTAGAGCACGTCTCGGTCGCGGAAGGCCGGGTGACGGTGCCGCGTTCCTTGCCGTCCGGCGAAAACATCAGCGCGCAAGGGTCGCAGGCGCGCCAGGGAGATGTGCTGCTCGAACCGGGGCGGCGGCTGGGATTCGCGGAGATCGCGGTATTGGCCGCCTCCGGATACGCCCGCGTGCGTGCATTCGCCCGCCCGCTGGTGGCCCTGCTTGCAACCGGCGACGAGATCGTCGAGGTCAGCCAAACGCCGCTCGATTATCAGGTTCGCAACTCGAACGTCGAGTCGCTCGCGGTGCAAGCGGCGCGGGCGGGCGGATGCCCTCAAATTCTACCGGTGGCGCGCGATCAATACGCCGCCACGCGCGAGCTGATCGAGCGCGGCCTCGGCTTCGATCTGCTGCTTCTGTCGGGCGGAGTCTCGGCCGGCAAGTACGATATCGTGGAGCGAGTGTTAGCCGATCTGGGCGCGGAGTTCTTTTTTGATCGCGTTCTGATCATGCCCGGCCAGCCGCTCGTTTTTGGAAAAGTGCGCGACAAGTTTTTCTTCGGCCTGCCCGGAAATCCCGTGTCCACCATGGTGACGTTCGAAGTATTCGCCCGGGCCGCCGTCGAGCTGCTGGGCGGTCAAGGCGAGAGCGAGCTGCCGATGGTCTGGAGCAAGCTCCGACGGGACTTTCGTCAGAAGACCGGCTTGACTCGTTTCTTGCCCGCGCGCCTCTCGAATGGCGGATCGGAAGTGACGCCCGTTCCGTGGCAAGGCTCCGGCGATATTCCAGCGCTGGCGAACGCGAATGCGTTTCTGGTGACAGAACCGGATCGCGAAAGCTGGGCCGCGGGCGAGTGGATTCGAGTGCTGCTGAAATGAAGAAGAAGCTCAGCCACTATGACGACGCCGGCTCGCCCCGCATGGTGGATGTGTCCGCCAAAGTCCCCACCAAACGAACGGCGCGGGCGCATGCCTTCGTCCGCATGAAGCCCGAAGTTCTCGCGCAGCTTCCCGAGAATCCCAAGGGGAACCCGCTCGACATCGCGCGCGTCGCGGGCATTTCGGCGGCGAAGAAAACGGCCGAGCTGATTCCGCTCTGCCATCCGCTGATGCTGTCGCATGTGGACGTCGAGGTTAGCATCGAAAGCGGTGGCGTGCGAATCCTCGCAAACGTCAGCACCACCGGACCCACGGGCGTCGAAATGGAGGCGCTCACCGCGGTTACGGTCGCGGCGCTTACCGTGTACGACATGACGAAAGCGCTGGACAAGGGGATCGAAATCCAGGACGTGTACCTGCTCGAAAAGTCCGGCGGGAAGAGCGGAGACTACCGCCGGGCATGATCCGCGCCGCGGTGATCACGATTAGCGACTCGGTGGTGGCGGGCACGCGCGAGGATCGCTCGGGATTAAAGCTGCGCGAGCGAGTGGAGTCGCTCGGCTGGGTCGTCGAAGCTCCTCAAGTGGTGGCCGACGAACGCGGCCAAATCGCGGCGCTGCTCAGGAGTTTGGCCGATTCCGGCCGGGTGTCGGTAATCCTCACCACTGGTGGAACCGGAGTCGCGCTGCGCGACGTCACACCGGAAGCGACGCGCGACGTGCTGGAACGCGAAGTGCCTGGCCTCGGGGAGTTGATGCGCTCGGAAGGCTACAAGGCGACGCCGTTCGCCGTGCTCAGCCGCGCGGCTGCCGGTACGCGAGGGCGGTGTTTGATCGTAAATTTGCCGGGCTCTCCCAAAGGAGCGGTCGAGTCCTTCGATGCCATCGCGAAACTGGTGCCGCATATCGTGGATCTATTGGAAGGGAGGACCGGACACGCGGATGTGCCAAACTAAGAGTATGCGCACTGTCCTAATCTTCGCTGCCTGCGCTGCCGCGTTCGCTCAAACTCAGGTCACCGCCCCCGCGCCGGCGCCCGGCCAGGATCAGGGCAAGGAAACCAGTATCCGGGTCACCACCACGGTTGTGATCGCGCCCACCACCGTCCGCGACAAAAAGGGAAATTTCGTGGACGGCCTGCAGCTTCAGGACTTCCAACTCCTGGACAACAACAAGGCGCAGAAGCTGACCGCGGACGTGCGGGACGAGCCGCTATCGCTGGTGGTCGCGGTCCAGAAAAGCACGAACCTCAACGATATTCTGCCCAAGATCCAGAAGATCGGAATCCTGCTGAGCGACCTGATGGCGGGACAGAACGGCGAAGTGGCGGTGGTCGCCTTCGATCACCGGGTTATCGTTGAGCAGGACTTTACCAATGAGGCCACCAAGGTATCCGAAGCGCTAAAGAACTTGAAGCCCGGAAGCACTTCGCACGCCGTGATCGATGCGGAAATGGAGTGCATCCGGATGCTGAAGAAGCGGCCCCCGGATAGGCGCCGAGTCTTGTTGATCATCGCGGAAAAGCGCGATAGAGGCAGCCAGATGCGCGTGCGCGAGGCACTCACCGAAGCCGAATTCGCGAATGTCGGGATTTACTCGCTGGACATCTCGAGTCTGGTGGCCACGCTCACCGGAGAGCAGATTCCGCCCCGGCCGCCGCCCATTCCCGCCACCGCCGAGCACGTGCCGGCCGGCGCCTACGCCACTCCCACCAGCGTCGAGCAGAATTATTACCTCGGCAATTACATCCCCATGTTCGTGGACATCTTCAAGGGCGTCAAGAGCCTTTTCGTCGACGACACGCTGGACGTGTTCACTCGCTTTACGGGCGGGAAGGAGTACGCTTGGGTCAGCGAGAAGAGCCTGGAGAAAGCCGTGCAATCGATCAGCGACGAACTGCACAGCCAGTACCTGCTGAGCTACTCGCCCAACAATCCAACCGATGGCGGATTCCACGAAATCAAGGTAGTTGTGAACCGTCCGGGCCTGGAAGTACGAACGCGTCCTGGGTACTGGCGGGCGGCGGTTCCCCAATAACGCGGAGTTCGACTTTCGTTCCTCGATCGTTGAACGCAACTAGATCGAGGAGCGAGAGAAGTAAGGGAGTCTCAACCGCCCCAAATCAAAGCTGAGCAACCGTCCGTTTGGAGCATGGCCAAGATTATTCCCAAAACGGACGACCGGCTATGGACGCTTGGTACTGACGGGTTTTAGTACGAGCGGAAGCCGATGGCCGCGAAGCTCACCACGCTTTGTTCGTCGATATTCCATTGCTGATAGCGGTGCAGTTGGCCGCGGGCCCGCGGCACTGCCTTCAAGAACGTATAAATCGGGGCCGATCCGCACCACTTGAGATCGTCGTGGTTCTCTTGTACCAGTTCCCAAAACCCCTGTGCGTCCGACTGGTTCATCCGATCGATTCTGAGGCGGTCGCGTTCCGCCACCTCCGTCATCTCACCTTGGTTCGCGAGCGCGGTCATCGAGTCGCCATAACGGCGGCCCATGTGCGCCATGTCGATGCCCAGCACCCAAACGAGGCGATTGGATTCGCGAGCCGCGAGATCGCCGAGCGCGCCGAAGAATCGCTCCACCTCCGCATTGGCTTCCGGCTTGCCGCCTTGATAGATGCTGCGGGCGAAGGAGCCGCACAGAATCGGGAGTATGCGGATATCGGGGCCATAAATGTACTGGAGGAACAGCACCTGGAATTCGATGGAATGCTCCACCGCGTGGCAGTAATCTTCCATGTTGACCGCGCCGGGGGCTTTCTCGGCTAGTTCGTCGACTAACTCGGCCGCGGTAATCGCTTCACCGAACGGAGTCACGAACGGTTTGCGAGTAAGGCCGAAGCGGTCCGGCGCGCCATAGTGCGAAGTTCCCAGAACGACGAACGTGCGATCCCGATACGCCGGAAGCAACGTGGAGTAAGCATCGC
>JBEKHQ010000435.1:0-4082 GCA_050012195.1 Bryobacteraceae bacterium
GCGTAAATGGCGCACATGGCGTCGCGCTGTTCCCGCGAGAGCAGCAGAAAGGAATAGTAGAAATTGCGCGCGCGGCTGCGGGCGATGCGGCGGCAAAAGGCGTACGAGGCCTTAAGGTCAGCCATGCGCTTACACGCGCGGACCGGCGGCGCCGATCAGCGCTGCGACCAGAAGCTGGATCCGATTTACTTTCGAAACCACAGGGCGGCGCGCCAGGACGTTGAAGTCTTGCTGCTCAATCTTGTCGAGAATCCGGAGGCCGCCCCGGCTGAATAGCTCCAGGTCGAAAGCCAATCGGCGATCCACCGTTTTGGTGAGCGGCAGGCCCTGGTGGAAAAGCTTCCGGGCGACGTCCACGGCCTCGCGCATCGCCGCTCGGAATTGCGCGTTGAACCTGCGCGCCGCCAGATCTTGGACGCTGTAGCCGTGGCTGGCCAGCAGATCGAGGGGGAGATACACGCGATCCTTTTCGAAATCGACGTTAACATCCTGCCAAAAGTTCGCAAGCTGGAGCGCGGTGCAGGTCGAGTCCGACATCCGGTCCCGCTCGTCGTCGGCGTAGCCGCACAGCCGCAACACGAGCCGGCCAACCGGATTCGCGGAACATCGGCAGTATGCGAACAGCTGGTCCCAATCGGCGTAGCGGGTCACGGTCTGGTCCTGTTCGAAGGCGCCGATCAGATCGGAAAAAAGCGCGATCGGCAGTTGGTATCGATGTACGGTGTCTTCGAGCGCGACGAACACCGGATGCCGCGGCCGGCCGGCGTACATAGCGTCGAGTTCATCGCGCCACCAGGCCAACAGCCGTAAGCTTTCGGCCGTATCGCCGATTTCGTCGCCGAGATCGTCGGCCCAGCGGCAGAAAGCGTAGACGTTATAGAAATCCTGGCGCAGGCGCTTGGGCAGGAGAAACGAGACGACGTGGAAGTTTTCGTAGTGATGCGTGGCCAGCCAGCGAGTATATTCGCGGGCGCCGTCCTGGGTATAACTTCCGCTCAGCGCCTCCGCCGATTGGACGTAATCCTTGGGCGCGAGCAGCGGCACTAGGGTATGATGGCGGTCTTCATGTGGCCGTTGTGGCTCATCAGGTGCCGCATGACTTCGAGCAGGTTGGTAAGCGGTTCCTCGCGATTGACGAAGTCGCGGGCGCTGATCACGCCGCGGCTAACGAAATCCAGCGCTCTGCGGATGTGAGCCGGAGTGTGATGAAAGCTGGCCTTGCAGGTGATCTCCGAATAATGCAGCAGCGCGGTATCCAGGCTGATGCGGCTATCGTTGGGGCAGCCGCCGAAGAAGTTGACGGTCCCTCCGCGGCGCAACAGCCGAACGGCCGTCTCCCAAGCGTCGGGGTGGCCCACGGCTTCGATGGCGATGTCGGCGCCCCGCTCTCCAGTCAGGCTCCGGACGCTCCGCACGGTTGCCTCTGAGTCGCCGGATAGCAGCAGTTCATCGGCGCCCATGGCGGCGGCCCGATCCAGTTGCGTCTTGCGCCGGCCGATGGCGATGACGCGCGCGCCGTAGGCTTTGGCCAGACGAACGAACATGAGTCCGATGGGTCCGAGTCCTATAACTGCCAGAACATCGCCCGCGTGAACGGATGTTTCGTCGAGTCCCCGCAACACGCACGCCAGCGGTTCCACCAAGGCGGCGTCCTGATAACTGACGTGCGCGGGCATTTCATACATGTTGCGCTCGACTATTCGGGCGGGAATGCGAATGTATTCGGCATAAGCGCCGTTATTGAACAATAAATCCTCGCACAGGTTCTCGTTGCCGCGCTTGCAATAAAAGCACTCCATGCAGGGCGCCGAGTTGGCCGCAACCACTCGTTGGCCGACGGAAAAGCCGCGGACGCCGTCGCCCACGGCGACAATATCGCCCGCCAATTCATGCCCGAACAGCGCCGGGGGAACGATCATGCGGGCGTGGTAGCCGCGGCGAAACACCTTCACGTCGGTGCCGCAGGTTAGCGCAGCTTGCACGCGCACCAGCACGTCGCCGTTTTCGATCTTGGGTACCGACACCGACTCTATCTGCAAGTTCTCCTTGCCATAAAGCACGGCCGCAATCATCTGAGTGTCCACTAGTACCACCTCTGAGGCTCGACTATAATTTTCAACGATTTAGGTTCTGGATGCAACGCCAGGTCGATTCCCGCCCGGATCTCGTTCAAAGGGAAGCGATGCGAAACCAGGTGTTCGACCGGAAGCGCGCCGCTAAACACCAGATCCGCCGACTCTTTCTGCAGGTCTACCGAGGCGCTGTACGAACCAAAGATCAAGCGTTCGCCCACGCAGACATCGGCTCCCGACAGATCGATCCGCTCCTGGTGAGATGTTTGGGCGAACAGAAGGATGCGGCTTCCGGGGCGTGAATAGCGGATGGCTTGCTCGACGATGCCCGGAGCGGAAGCGGCGACGATAACGGAATCGGCGCCCCGGCCTTCGGTGAGCTGCATGATCTGTTCGAGCAAAGCGGGGTCGCGGGGGTCCAACGCGGCCATGGCCCCAAACCGGAGCGCTAGGTCGCGACGATAGGGCATGGAATCGGTTGCCAGCATGGTTGCGCCCGAGCGCTTCACGAGCATCGTGAATAGCAATCCGATAGGCCCTTGACCCAGGATGACCGCCAGGTCGCCCGGCTGCGGATCTAATTGGACCACGCCCTTCAGGCAGGTATTCACCGGCTCGACGAAGCAGGCACGATCGAAGGAAACGCCTTGAGGGATTTTCTCGACACCTCGGCGGACGATCCAATCCATCGCGCGTACGTATTGCGAAAATCCGCCCCCAGCAGGCTCGTAACCTGCTGTAACGCCCACTCTCTTATAGACCGCGCACTGCGCGTACAATTTGCGGCGGCAATAGAAGCACTCCAGGCATGGGATGTGGTGAAAGACGATCACACGATCGCCCGCCGAATACCCGCGGACGCCCGCGCCCGCCGCAGCTACGACGCCGGCGGTTTCGTGACCGAAGATACGCGGCGGAGCGAGCAAGTTGTATTCGATTTTCTTAAGATCGGTGTGACAGATGCCGCAGCTTTCCACCCGAATCAATAGCTCGCCGGGTCCGATCTTCGGCGTGGGCACTTCTTCCACCGAGACCATGCTTTCGCCGGTGTAGACGGCCGCGCGCATGGTGGCGGGGGCGGTCAGGATCTCAGAATCGAGTGTTGGCAATGAAATCTCCCAACGCCTGGGCGGCTCGTTTGCAGGTTCGATTCAAACGCACCAGCTCCGGAAAGACGGCCGGATGCCGGAAAGCCGCGCGCAAGATTTTGGCGCGACTGAAGCGCCCGTGGGCGTCGCGCATGCGGTCAAAATCCAGCGGAAAGCTTTCCGAAGCAGTGTCGGTTACCACGCGGATAGCATAGAAAGGAATGTTCCATTTCTGGGCGCGATCAGCTACCGCGGCCGCTTCCATTTCGACGGCGTCGGCGCCGGCGCCGCGCAGCTTGGCTTTCTCCTCCACGGTTGAGACGACGCGATCGACGGACAGAAGTTTTCCGGTGCGGGCCGAACCCGCCGGTTGAGCAGCGATGCTGTTCCGGTGGGGAATCAGCACTTCACTGGCGACGAAGATATCGCCGGGCTGCAACGCGGGATCCAAAGCTCCACAAAAGCCGGTACTCACTAGTCCAACTAACTCCTCATGTTCCTTGGCCACGTCTGCCGCCCGTCCCGCCAAATTCGGTCCAGGGCCGTTCGCCACGAGCAGGATAGGCTTTCCGTTCAGACGCGCGCGGCGCGCGAAGTCCAGAGCCCAGTCGAGCCTGGTAACCTGCTCGGTATGTCGAAGCAATCCCCCAAATTCCCGGGCTTCCGCCGCGACGAATACCAACAATCAGACGTAACCGTTCGCCCGGAACCAGTCCACCGCGCGTGTCAGCGCCCCGTCCACCGGTTCGGGATTAAACCCCAACTCGCGCTTCGCCTTGTCGAACGAAACGAAAACCTTGGTTCGCGCCATTTTCACCGCGTCCAGCGGGACGCGCGGCGCATGCCCTGTCAGGTTGGCCCAGGTAGTGCTCGCCAATCCTGCCAAGTAGGCCAGCGCATGCGGGATACGCCAGCGCGGCGG
>JBEKHQ010000436.1:0-4075 GCA_050012195.1 Bryobacteraceae bacterium
CCATGAAGGAAATTACGCCATGCCGGACATCATGGGCGGCGCTCGCAAGGCGGACGCCGAGAAGAAAAAGAACTAAACATGCGGTACCAATGGAAGCCGTTCAGCTACGCCTGCGTGGGCGCGCTAGCGGTGATATTGGCGGCGCCGCTTCCGGGTCAGACCGCGGGTGCGGCGGCGAAATCGTCGGGCGCTTCGAAGTCGAAATCCGGCGCTATCCCGCGCGCGCCGGACGGCCATCCGGACTTGCAGGGTGTTTGGACCAACGCCACCATCACGCCCATGGAGCGGCCTGCCGCTCTGGCCGGCAAAGCGACTCTGACCGACGCCGAAGCCAAGGAATTCGAGAAGCACTCCGCGCAGGAGCTGGCCGACGTGGACGGCAAGTCCGAAAGCCCGCTGCTGGCCGCCGCCGGATCGAACGGAACCGGCGGGTACAACATATTGTTCATCGATCGGGGATCGGAACTGGCGCGCGTGGATGGCGTGAAGCGAACCTCGCTGATCGTCGATCCCCCGGACGGCAAAGTTCCGCCGCTCACCGCCGACGGGCGGAAAAGGGCCAATCTCGCGATGCGGAGCAACTTTATCTACAACAGCGTGAAGGATCGCCCGCTCTCGGAACGCTGCCTGCTTGGGTTCGGTTCCACGTCCGGACCGCCCATGCTCCCGGTGCTGTACAACAACAACTACGAGATCGTGCAGACTCCCGACACGGTGATGATTCTGGTGGAGATGGTTCACGACGCTCGGATTGTCCGAATTAACGGCGCTCATCCTCCTGCCAACGTTCACCTATGGCTGGGCGACTCGATCGGCCATTGGGACGGCGACACGCTGGTGGTGGACACTACCAATTTCACGGATCGGACCAAGTTCGAGGGCTCGGGCGATCAGCTGCACGTGATCGAACGGTTCCAGCGCGTCGATCCGAGCACCATACTTTATCGCGCCATCATCGACGATCCGTCCACGTTCACCAAGCCATGGACGCTCGAGTATCCGTTCCACGCCACGCCCGGCCCGGTGTACGAATATGCCTGCCACGAAGGCAACTACGCGATGCCCGACATTCTGGGTGGAGCAAGGAAAGCGGACGCGGCCGGTCCGAATAAATAGATCGAATTGTCTGTCGACAAATTCCTCGGGGGCGTCTCCCGATTCCAAGAAAACGTTTATCCGAAGAACCGGGAGCTTTTCGAGAAACTAGCGACCGGTCAGCGGCCTGAAGCGCTATTCATAACGTGCGCCGACTCTCGGATCGACCCTTGCCTGCTCACTCAAACCGAACCGGGCGAGCTATTCATTTGCCGCGTGATCGGCAATATTGTGCCCCCCTATCCCGAAACGGTGGGTGGCGTCTCGGCCACTATCGAATATGCGGTTGGCGTGTTGCGAGTGAGTGAGGTCATCGTCTGCGGCCACACCGATTGCGGCGTCATGAGAGGCGCGCTCAATCCCGGAACCCTGGAACGCTATCCCAACGTGTCGGCCTGGCTGCGCTACGCGAATGTGGTGCAGCGCGATCCGGAACCAAGTCCCGAATTTCTTCTGGCGCTGACGGAGCAGAATGTCGTCGCGCAACTAAGAAATCTGCGCTTGCATCCCTCGGTTGCGGATCGGCTGCAGAACGGCGATCTGGCGCTGCATGGCTGGGTCTATCACATCGGCGCCGGCACGGTGACCTCGTACAACGAAGAGAGCCAAAAGTTCGAGACGCCGGCGCCCGTGTAGGTTCATGCCGGAACGAATCCGCCGGCATCTTCTATGGCCAGACCCGCAGCCGCCTAACCTGGTCATCGCAGACCCATCCGACTTGGTCCTTGAACGGACCGGAGGTGACCTGGATCATCTCCATTGAGTTGGAAAACGCCTCCTTCATGGTGCACTTGCATCGTTTACTGTCTGAAGGATTCTGGCATCCGATGCGGCAATGAGCTCGAAACCCGGCGCAGACTCCAAGCTCTTCAAAAACTCCCGTCGTCGAGGGGGCTCACGTCCCTCGAAGTCCTCCTCGCGAAAGATCGCCAACCATTCAGCGCCGCTACGTCCGCGACGTTCGAGCATCTGCAGGCCACGTTCGGCAGTAATCATCTTCCGGACGCTTTCGGAATCGTTCGTCACTCTAACCTTTTCTCGTTCCGCAAGGCGTACAGGCCCCATACATCCGGCGAGCAGCACGAAGAGAGCGAGGCAGCTCCGTTCCACGTTTTCGATCATAACTCTTGAAGTGCGCTTGCTTGGATCATTTCGTTTGTCACAGAAGCGTCCCGACAGGCTGAGGATGATCTGTGCGTGTCTGAGGGTGAACTGGCGCAGTCGCGCGCATTTACTTGTCGTTCTTCACTTCCACCACCATCACCTCGATCGGCTTGTCGCCCACGTTTTGGTCGGCATGACGTTTCTTGCCCTCCTCGGCCGACAGCCAATACGCCTTCCCGGTTTCCCAATGCTCGATTTCGGACGTGCCGTCTTCATACGCGATTTTCATCGTTCCGCCCGACAACGCCACGATCACCCGGGCGTGCTCGTGCGTGTGCATCGACAGCGGAGCGTTCGGCATCACGGTGGTCTTCCACACCTTGACGTCAGAGTTCTCGAACTGCGGAATCCGCTGCGCCTGGCTGGTCTGAGAAGTCAGCGAGTCGAAAGGAACCAAAATAATCGCCGACACCAGCGCGGCGCGGCCAAGTGAAATTTTCATGTGAGCAATGTTAGCGCGAATCGGCGCTTTCCAGCTACACTGATACCAGATGTGCGGGGTGACGGGATTTGTCACCACGACGCCCGTTTCCGGCAGCGTGTTGCACCTCGGCCGTATGACCGAGGCCCTTCGGCATCGCGGTCCCGACGATTTCGGGTTTTATCACGACGATTTCGCTCACCTGGGCCATCGGCGCCTGAGCATCATCGACGTCGCCGGCGGCCACCAGCCGCTATCCAACGAAACCGAATACCTGTGGATCGTCTATAACGGCGAAATCTACAACCATGCCGATTTGCGCGCGGCGCTCGAACGGGCGGGCCATCGCTACCGCACGCGCTCCGACACCGAGACCATCCTGCACTCCTACGAGCAGCGCGGCGCCGGCTGCCTCGACGAGTTCCGAGGCATGTTCGCCTTCGCCATCTGGGACCGCCGCCGGCGCCGACTGTTCTGCGCGCGCGATCGCCTGGGCATCAAGCCGTTCTATTATTACTGGGACGGGCGCCTGTTCGCCTTCGCTTCGGAAATCAAGGCGCTGTTCGAGCATCCCTCCATTTCCCCGGCGCTCGACGAAGCGGCGCTCCCGGAAGTTCTGGCTTTCGGATATTCGAGCGGCGATCGCACGCTGTTCCGTAATATTCGCAAGCTCATGCCAGGGCATCATCTGACGCTGGATCTGGCCGCGGACGCCCCCGACATCCGCGTCGAATGCTACTGGGACGTTCCGACGCCCGCCCGCGGCGATGAGCTCGACAAGCGCGAGTGGGTGGCCGAGACGCGTCGTCGCCTGGAAGAAACGGTCGAGATGCGCCGGATGAGCGACGTGCCGCTCGGCATGTTCCTGAGCGGCGGCGTCGATTCCAGCGCCATCGCCGCTCTTATGCAGCGCCACCGCCCGGATGCGCGGGTCAAGACGTTCGCCGTTGGATATCGCGAAGCCCGCTTCAGCGAATTGAGTTACGCGGCCCAAGTGGCGCGCGCCATCGGCACGGAACATCGCGAGACCGTGGTCGGCGCGGAAGATTTCTTCGAAGCTCTGCCGCGCCTGATCTGGCACGAAGACGAACCGATCGCGTGGCCCTCCAGCGTCGCGCTGTACTTCGTCTCCAAGCTGGCGTCCGAGCATGTGAAAGTAGTGCTCACCGGCGAAGGCGCCGACGAACTGTTCGGCGGATACGAACGCTATCGCTGGAATCAGATGAACCAGCGCGCCGCCCACGCCTACCGGTTCGTGCCTCGCGCATTGCGCCGCGCGATCCGATCGCAAGTCGCCACTTCCCGGCTGCTAAGCGCATCCCTGCGGAGAAAACTGCGGCATACCGTCCTCGGACGCGACCTTACGCTCGAATCGCTGTTCCTGGAGAATTTCTA
>JBEKHQ010000437.1:0-4069 GCA_050012195.1 Bryobacteraceae bacterium
GATCACAGACCACCAAGCCTGAAACAATAAACAAGCATTGACTTACGTTAGTTAGACTCATCGTGTACACCTCTCCTCTATGATGTTTTGTCCACTCTGAGCCTCACGCGTCGGGTCTTAGCTTGCGGCAGCCACACAGCAGCCGGAATCGGGCGTAGGCGGCGGCGCTTATTTTAGCGCCATTGCTTCCTCCGCCGGCACAAAATTTGGGAAGTCCTTGGAGGTTCCTGCTCCCAATCCCTTTTTCGCCGGCAAAGGATTCCTCTGTGGAGAGCGACTCGCTTCATGCAGCGGTGTTTTTCGAGCTCCTAAACTGCGGAACCCGCCTTCCCCGGATGCGGAATCGTTCTCCGATTAAATATTTGGATACGCACGTCTCAGCGCGCTTCCGCACGCATCGAGCCTGCATGGCGCGACAGCGATCCGGAACACTTCGCGTCACGCTCCTCTCCCTGCTGGGGATGGAAGCGTAACGACACTGCCCCAGAATTCGTAGCATGCCTCGATGAATCTCGCAAATTCGGACAGTTCGCCCGGTTTCCTCATGAAGCAATTGCCATTCAGTGCGTAGACCGCCTTTACGAATTTGGGATCATCCGAGCCTGCGGCTACCACGATCGGGATGTGCATTAGCGCCGGTGTGGACTTGATCACCTTTAGGACGTCCAACCCGGAAATCCGCGGTTGGGACAAATCTAAAAAGATGAGATCGGGGGCTCCTACGCTCGCGTACTTACCTTCGCGGCGCACATACTCGAGCGCGTCGGCGCCATCTGTGACGCAACGGAGGCCGCTTGTCAATCCAGCGACTCTGAATGCTTCCATGGTTAGCAATGTATCAGCGGGATTGCTTTGTACGATGAGCACCTCCATGCGGTTATCGGATTTGACGCGAGGCAGGTAGTGACGCTGCGAGGAATCGGGCATCCGGCTCCAACCTTCTTTCTGTCGAGAAAAGAGTTTGTCCGCCTCAGTGGACGGCAGCTCTTTTGCACGGCGGTTCTAGTCTACAGGAATACTAGGGCTATTACTACACCAATCAAACAAAGAACTTAGAATTGTTTTTTGCTGCCGTGTCAGCCGACCATATATGGTTACTGATCACGTCAAATGACGATATATGGTTACTTCCTGTTGTTATACTCGCTCCGCAATTCGGCGATTGCAGAAGCAGTGGCCTCGCGAAGAATGCACGACCCACCGGAGCCGGTACAGGGCGCAAGTTCCAAAAAGTCTCTCTGTAAGGAACCCGTCAGAGCAAGGCCGGAATAGAAACGCAGTAGGGGCTTGCTATTTTCGGATAATTCGGTGACAATGCCTGCGGATAGTCGTCCCCTGTCAGCGGGGCGCGGTTCAAACGTATCGCAGGCCGTCGAGCCTGCGATACGTGAGAACAGAAGGAGTGACATCATAGACTCCGCTGTCTCTCGGTCGCAAGCTGATCGATGGCTCCAAGAAAATGGCCCGAAAGAGCTAGAAACACTGTTCCGGGCGATTATATACTATCCGTCTGCCCCCATCCTGATCACAGACCACGATCGCAACTGCAGAGCCGCTAGTTTCGGCGCCAGCAAGCTCCTTGGTGTCCCAAGAGAAGAGATCATCGGCCGCAGATTAGATGACTTTGCTGAGCCGAGCTTCAGACCACTGATTTCGGAAGGCTGGCGTACCTTTCTGGATCGAGGCGAGCAGCAAGGCACCCTCAGGCTAGTGGCTCCGGGGGGAGACCTGCGCGACGTTGAGTACATAGCCAAAGGGAACGTGTTGCCAGTTCGCAATCTCTTGGTGCTGCGAGACAAGACTACCCAGAAACAAGGCGGCAGGCCTGACGAAGACCCCCAAGAAAAAGGAATTCCATCTTGGGTCCAGGACTTTGCGCTGCTCCTGTTGGATGCGGACGGCCAGATCGTCGCCTGGTATGCGGGTGCGGAACGCATGTACGGTTACAGTGCCTCAGAAGCCATCGGCCAACACGTATCATTCCTCTTTTCCAGCGAAGATACTCTCCGTATCAAGTTGAAGCAAGAGTTGAAAATGGCCACCAGCGACGGCCATTCTTGCCAGGAAGGTTGGCGGGTAAGAAAAGACGGAACGCGATTCTGGGCCAATGTCATCACGATGGCGCTGAAGAACGACCGAGGGGATTTGCAGGGCTTCGCCAGGATGGTGCGCGATTTTAGCGACCGTCACCAGAAGGACGAGGAGTTGTTGCTCAGCCGAGCGCGACCCCGGCCGCTGCCGTCGGAATCGATCGTGGCTGGCGTGGTTTACGGTGAATTCGACCAAATTACGGAAGTGAATGATCGGTTTCTCGAACTCGTCGGGTACAGCCGCGCGGATTTTCTAGCCGGCCGTCTGTCCTGGCCTGGTCTTACTCCTTCGGAATACCTGGATCTGGATGAGTTGGCCTGCGAGGAAGGGTTGCGGTTCGGGGCTTGCGTGCCGTTCGAAAAAGAGTTGATTCGCAAGGACGGGACTCGAGTCTCGGTGCTAGTTGCCACCGCCGTTTTGAAGGTGTCTCCGTTCCGATGGATAACCTTCATACAAGCGCTCAGTGAGCGGGACCGGTCGGGGAGTATAGCGAAGGAAGTCGTTGAGCCTGCCTCTATCGGGATGGTTGGAAGCAGCACCGCCATGAAACGGATTCTACTTCAGATGGAGGCCGTTGCCCCGACCGACGCCACGGTGTTGATCCTCGGAGAATCCGGCACGGGCAAAGAACTGGTCGCACGCGCCATCCACAAAATGAGCCCGCGCAGAAGTCTTCCTTTCATCACCTTGGACTGTTCCAACGTATCGCAGGGACCTCTCGAAAACGAGCTTTTCGGCTACGAAAGAGGAGCACTCGCCGGCACCATGTCCAATAAGGTCGGAGGATTTGAAATGGCGCAAGGTGGGACTCTGTTTCTGGATGAGGTGGGCGACATCCCCTTGGATCTGGAGCCAAAGCTGCTTCGGGCGCTGAAGGAGAAAGTATTCGAGAGGTTGGGCGGCAGCAAAACGATCCCCGTGGATGTTCGGTTGTTGGCGGCGACTAGACGGAATCTGAGCGAGATGACCGGGGATAAACTCTTTCGGAGCGATTTCTTTTACCGGCTCAAGGTTTTCCCGATCACCATACCTCCGTTGCGCGATCATCCCGAGGACATACCCACACTCGCCTGGCACTTCACCAAAGTATACGCCGCCAAAATGAATCGGCCAATTGACAGGATCTCACCGGAAACGATTCGAGCCATGGTCAATTGGCCCTGGCCCGGAAATGTGTGGGAACTCGAGAACTTCATCGAGAGGTCCGTGCTCGTCTCCCGAGGCCCCAGTCTTCGTGCTCTTCTAACGGAATTACGGGGCGAAGCCGTGGGAGTCGCCAGCACCGCCACGTTGGCGGAAGTGGAGCGGGAATACGTTTTGCGGGTTTTCCGGGAAACCGAGGGTGTGATCAGCGCGGCGGCGGCGCGCCTGGGGGTTCCACGGACCACCCTGAACGCCCTGATGAAGAAGCTCGGGATTTCGCGTAGCGATCTATGACAGAGTTATACTCTCCGCCGTCACCGGCTTTTCCATAAACGGCGCGACATAATCTTGAGGGTAGTAATCCTGATATCCGGATGTGTGCGACAAGAGCTGGCGGATCAACCGTGCCTTGATTATGTCGGTCCCTAAAAAAGAGCGCTGATCCCACATTTCCAGAAGAAGATGGTAGGTGATTCTCTATATGCCTGCCCTCGTCCGGCGGGCGCGTGCCCGGGGGCTCCCGTTGCTCCCACCTGCGCTAGAGAACAAGCATACGTGCCTTTTTGCAGTAAGAGGTAAGCGTACGGCGGTCAGTCTGACGATGCCTTAGGTCAGGACCGATGAGCCAATCGGAAATGGCCGAATTACGAAACCCACGGCACGAGCATTTCTGCCAGTTGGTCGCAGCAGGTCACAGCCCCGCGCAAGCATATGTTACCGCGGGCTATTCAGAAAAAACAGCCTACACTTCCGGACCGCGACTGCTGAAAACGCCGGAAGTGAGTGCCCGAGTGACCGATCTACGGCAGATGGTGGCCCAGGCTGCTGTCAATCG
>JBEKHQ010000438.1:0-4062 GCA_050012195.1 Bryobacteraceae bacterium
GTATCCTCGGTATTGCGCGCGTAGCCGCCCGCCAACGCGACTGCCACCGGTACGTTGTGCTTGAGCGCTGTTTCAAACACGAACTGATCGCGCTGCTTTAACCCTTCCATCGTCAACGCCAAGCCGCCCAACTGGTCCTCGCGATAGGGATCGGCGCCGGCCAGGTACACAATCAGATTGGGCGCGAAACTCATCGTCACCGCAAGCGCGCTCCGGAGCCGATCGAGATATTCCTCGTCCCCCACGCCGTCCCGCAAATGGATATCGATGGTCGAGGCCGGCTTGTCGCTCGGATAGTTGTTGAATTGATGCATCGACAGCGTCAGCACCGTCTTGTCGCCGGCGAAGATCGCGGCGGTTCCGTTACCTTGATGCACGTCCAAGTCAACCACCATGGCCCGCTCGATCTCGCCCGCATGCTGGAGCGCGCGAATGGCCACGGCGACGTCATGAATCGCGCAGAAGCCTTCGCCGTGACCAGGGTAGGCGTGGTGGAACCCGCCGCCGATATTGAATCCGATTCGATCGCGCAACGCATTTCTCGCCGCCAGCAGCGTGCCTCCGGCGGCTAGCCAAAATCCATCCACCATTTGTTTGGAATACGGGATTTCTAGCGTCACGACCTCGGCCTCGCTCAACGCTCCGGTCTTCAACCGATGCACCCAACCGGCGTCATGCACGCGCAGAACGTCCTCGTCAGACACCGGCTGGGGTTCGACGAAATCCATCGGATGCGCGAAGCCTTCGTCCAGCAGTTGATCGTGAATCAGGCGATACTTGCGGGACGGGAATACGTGCGCGCCGAGATTCAGGTCGTAGCCGGGATGATAGATGAGCTTAAACGGGAGCATGCGCTGACTGCACCGCGGTGACAATCGCGACGCCGTAAATGTCGTCGACCGAACAGCCTCGGGAAAGATCGTTCGCGGGCTTCGCCAGTCCTTGCAGAAAAGGACCGAGGGAGACCGCGCCAGCCAGCCGTTCCACCAGTTTCACGCTGATATTGCCGGATGTGAGGTCGGGAAAGATGAGGGTATTCGCGCGGCCGGCCACCGGCGACCCCGGCGCCTTCGAACGCGCGACTGATTCCACCAGCGCGGCATCGCCCTGCAACTCGCCGTCGATCTTCAAATCAGGGGCGCGCTCGCGAACCATCCGCACCGCCTCCACCATCTTGTCGATCCAGGGGTGCCGGGCGCTGCCTTTTGTGGAAAACGAGAGCAGGGCCACGATCGGCTCCGCGCCGATAATGTTGCGCGTGGTTGCGGCGGTGGCGATGGCGATGTCCGCCAAATCGTCGGCCGACGGATCGACAACCACGCCGCAATCGGCAAAGGTGAGTAAACCGCGATGCCCGAAGTCGCGATTCTGCAGCGCCACGATGAAAGCTCCCGAAACCACGCGCGCGGAGGGAGCCGGTCCGATCGAATGCAGCGCGGCACGAACGGTCTCCGCCGTCGTGTTCACCGCGCCTCCCACGAAGCCGTCGGCGTCTCCGGTGGCGACCATGAGCGCCGCGGTGTAGAGCGGCTGGCTCGCAATCTGGGCGGCCTCGAGTTCGGTAATGCCCTTGGCGCGCCGGCGTTCGAAATAAAGGCCGGCATATTTTCGCGCGTCCTGCGCGGGGACCGCCCGCGTAGAGCTGAGCAGAATCGGAATGACGAGATCCTCTCGCCGCAACCGTTCAGCCGCGGCTTGCACTCGCGGATCGTCGCCCTCCGGAAACACAATCCGGGGCTTGGGCTTTAAATTCCGCAGTCGCTCGATCTGCACTGAGAAAAACTCGGAGGCCGATTCGGGCAAGGGCATTTAGTGAGCGCTCCGACGATATGCCGCCACCGCGCGGTTATGTTCTTCCATCGTTTTCGAGAACTGATGCCGGCCGGAGCCGTCGGGCTTGGCCACGAAGTACAAATAGTCGGTGGTTGCCGGCGAGAGCGCCGCTTTGAGAGACGCAACGCCCGGATTCGCGATGGGGCCCGGCGGAAAACCGGAGTGCTGGTAGGTGTTATACGCGTTGGGACTCGCCAGATCGGAGCGATAGATCGTGCCGCGATAGCGCTGTTCCAGAAGCGCGGCATAAATCGTAGTGGGATCGCAATCGAGCGCCATCCCGAGACGCAAGCGGTTTTCGTAAACGGACGCCACGGTCGCGCGTTCGTCCGGAATGGCGGTCTCTTTTTCGATCAGCGACGCCAGCGTGACCACTTCGTTGACCGCCGGCGGGTGACCGGGCTTCTGCAGTTCGCGCCATTGCTTGCGGAACAGTTCTGTCATCATCCGGCACAATTGCCGGACCGTTGTGACTCGCGTAACGCGATACGTGGACGGGAACAGGTAGCCTTCCAGCGTCGGGGCCCGCGGCGCGAGGTCGCGAATGAGCGAAGGATCGCGCGCGGCGCGCAAGAAATCCGCAGGACTGAGGAAGTCGAACTGCTTGAGGATACCCGCGATGTCGAACATGCTGCTTCCCTCAGGAACCGTGAGTTCGTAGAAGAACACGTCGCCGCGCTCAATCCGCTTGAACACATTCCAGGTAGTGTCGGAGTGCGTGAACTGGTATTCGCCGGCTTCGAGCCTCGCTACGGGATGCAGCATACGCGCCAGCACGAACTGCCAAGGGTAGCGGATGACGCCCGATTCGGCCAGTTCCGCGGCCATGGCGGAGGTGCTGGTGCCTTTGGGGAAGTCGAGAATTACAGGAGCGGGAAATCCCTGATAAGCCATCGCTAGTGTGGACGCGAGCAGCAGCACTACGCCCGTCCCCACCAGCACGATTAAGACAACCAGGCGAAGAACAACGCCTCCGGATCGAGCGCGGTGATGAGTCATGGTCGCAGGGAGTCGAGATAGCTTTCGAGCAGGATCACCGCCGCCAGCCGGTCCACCGCCCTGGCGCGCTTTTCGATGCTAATACCGCTCTGGCGCAAAACCCGCTGCGCTTCAACGGTAGTGAGACGCTCATCCCAGAACTGGACCGCGAGGCCGGTTGCGGCCTGCAGCCGGGCGCCGAATTCGCGAGCATGCTCCGTCTGGCGTCCCTCGCGGCCGCTCATGTGCAAAGGGTTTCCGATCAGGATCAGCGTCACCTCGTTCTTCGACGCCAGATCGCCCAGGCGCTCGATATCGTCACGAATCCTGGTGCGCTCGAGAGTTTCGATCCCTTGGGCGGTGAAACCCAAGGGATCGCTCAGCGCCAAACCGATGCGCCGCTTGCCCAAATCGAGCGCCATGATTCTGCCCGTGTTCGTCAAATTTCCTGAAAGTCTCCAAGAGGCGAGTTTGCCGCCGCTTACTGTTTCATTTCATCATAGAAGCAGAGCCTGGGCCGAGATGTCGACACTTACACCAACCTTACCCGCCAGCAAGCCGGCGCAAACCGGCATTGGCATCCTGGCGCTGGCCGCAAGCGTGGCGTTGCTGTACTTCGGCCGCGTGTTTTTCATCACGGTGGTAATCGCGGTGATCATCGCATTCCTGCTGGACCCGATCGTGACCGCGTTCGTACGATTGCGGCTGCCTCGCGCGGTAGCTAGCTTCGTAGTGTGCACTATTGCGCTCTTGACGCTGTATCTAATCGGGCTCGGCTTGTATACGCAATTCTCCGGGTTCGTCGAAGAGCTTCCCGACTATAGCCAGCGCATGAACAACATGGTGGATTCCGTAGCGACGCGCGCGGATCAATTCGGAAAGCGGACCTATGACTTTTTGATACCCAAACGATTTCAGGAAGTCCCACCTCCCGCCGGTACGGCGCCCGCTGAAACGGGCAAGCGTCGGCGGACCGCCAAGACCGGCACGCAACCGGAACCGCTGCTGCCGCCGGTGATTCAGGAAGTGAGGATCCATCCGGAGCCGACGCCGCTGCTGACCTACGTTTATGGCTACATCCGATCGTTCTATGACGTGCTCCTGATGGCCAGTTTCGTTCCGTTCCTGGTGTATTTCATGCTGAGCTGGCGCGACCACCTGCGACGCAGTTTTCTGTATTTGTTCCATGGCCCCGGGCGGCAGATAGTGGGCAAGAGCTGGGAGGGAGTGGCCGGCATCGTGCGCGCCTAC
>JBEKHQ010000439.1:0-4061 GCA_050012195.1 Bryobacteraceae bacterium
CCAACGAGGCCCGCGCTTCGGATCCATGTCGCGGTATTCTTGCCGATATGCCTCTTCGTATTTCAGGGTCTTTCATCCACGACTCGCAGCTCGCATTTTCCCAGGGGCTCGACTTGTGGCTCATGCTGATTTTCACAGCCGTGGGCCGTCAGCAGGTCCGTGTAATCTCCCGATGCATACTGGCTGCCGCGATCGGAATGATGCACCCACCCTGCCGGCGGCCGCCGCAACTCCAGCGCCATGCGGAGCGCTGCCAGGGTGAGGTCATCCTCCACCCTCCGGTCCAGCGCCCAGCCAATCACGCGCCGCGAAAAGGCGTCGATGACGACTGCCAGGTAGACGAACTCCGCCTCCAGCCGTATGTAGGTGATATCGGCCACCCAGAGCTGGTTGATGCCGCTGAGCGTCATCTGCTCAGCCAGATTCGGCTAAACACGTCGATTGTGGTGGCGGGCCGTAGCTGGGCCATCCAGCGCGATGCGCTGGATGACATCGCGCAGGTCCATGTCGCGATCCGGCCGTGGCGCGGCATCTTCGTCATAACGGTAGAAACTGGAGCTGCTTCGCCGCCCAGCTTCCGCCATGCGCGCAGTGATCAGCCCCCGCTCGGCTTTCACTTATTCTTCGACCTTCCGATAGACCGCGGACTTCCACTCAGTGCCTGCAGCATCCGCTGCTCCTCGATGCGCTGCAAGCACCCCTTCAAAAAAATCGATCTCCAGCGTCTGCCGACCGACGTTACGCTTCAACTCCGCGATTCGTCCTTCCGACCAGCGCTGGCTTCCGTTGTCTGGAAACACATTGCCCGGACCCTGACGCAACTCCCGCCGCCAGCGGTGTAGTACGTTGGGGTTTACCTCCAACGCCCACATCGCTTCGCCGATGGATACCCCGTGTTCCAGCCGCCGCACGGCGGCTAGTTTGAACTCTCCTGTGAACTGCCTACGCGATAACCCCATGACTCATTCTCCATTCAATGAAAAATAAGTCTTAACTATTTGTCTCAGATCTGGGAACAAGTCCACTCAGTGGCCACCGCAGTGCGTGGCTAACCAGCCCGAAGTGCTCTTGGGGATCCGAAACGGAGGAGGTCAGCTTCCAACAACAGAAACACTGGCCTCAGTTTTGCAATAGCGGACTTACGGAATGGCCACAGATTCCTGGCACTGGGACTCGCCAGCACTCTACTGCCTTATAAAGCAACAAGTGGGATAGAACGAAAAGCTACCATCACGCGTACCGACGAACGGCTTGGATTGTCACAAGCAACATGCAGCCAAGCAGAAGCACACTCGACGGCTCTGAAGCCCTCGCTTGAACCCCTACTCCGTTAACATAGGGTGTGGTGTTTTCGATTGCATATTGTGGTGTGCCTTCCGATTGTCCCGCGGGATTGTACGCGGTACCATAGCCGGGCTGTATGCTCGTCGGGATGTACACACTTCCGTAATTAAAGGACGCGAAGCCCGCCGTCGATATCGCTGGAAGGCCTACATCGTCCGCGCTGCAGAGTGCGTTGCCGCAGTAAAGGAATATCACATCCTTGCCGCCGATAATCTCGAAGTCAAGCAAATTGTCGACTATCGTGCCCGTGACATCCTTTACCCATCCTGTCTTAAATGGCGTGATTCCCTCGCTCTCCCCGACTGACGTCATGAGGATGAATTCCAGCGTGTAATCTCCGGTGTTGGGGTCCACCGCGACCCCGGTACTTGCGCACCAGTATGTGCCGGCGCACCCCGTGCCATTTTGAAAGAGAGCAGGATCGGAACCATCGCCAAATGCGGCAGTAGCCAACGTGGTAACGGCAGCTACCCAAACGAACGCTGAGAATTTGGACATCGAATGCCTCACATTTGCGCGCACAGCTTTGGACGTGCTACTGCACAGCGCCAACCATTGCTGGATTTCCCAATGTTCGTTTCTCAGTTGACTGAGTTCAGAATCATGTATCCAGTCGGACCCGGGACAAGCATTTTCAATACCAAATTCGTTTCCGCCTTGGTTTTTGCTTCAACCGGTTCGGTAAAGCTCTGCAACCACAGCAAATCATAGTACTGGACGGCGGTTTCGCCAATCGCGATGGTTGCCCACAACTTGGGATTATGCATCGGATAAGCGGGAGTGTTTTCGGGATTGGTGTACCACTGATTCGTTCCGGCAAGCGGCACTGTCAGCGCCGGTTCAGCACTCGTATCGGCGACCCTTTGGGCCCAGTTTCGGTGACGCATGTGTAAGAGGTCGTCGCGGGGTCAGCGCGTGTGCAGACCGCGCCCGATCGCCGGCCTTGGGGGCCTCTGCGGTCTGTGAGCAGGCTGCGGGGACAAGATGCGGAGCCGGTCGTAAGCACGTGGCGGCCGGAACGCTCAAATTCCCGTGGCGCCCGACAAGATTGACAACAGCAGAAGCGACGCGTGCTGCGCACGCGACCGCTGCCAGGCAAACGTTGACCGGATGGGGGCGGAGTTGATGAAGAAAGGCGAAGCCGTCTATCCTCGGAGGAATCGGCCTTGTGGGAAACGATGGCAATCCTGGTTCAGGCGAAGACCTCCACCACCCGCTGCCCCCAGTGGCGCCGCACAAGATGCTGAGATATGTGAGGGAAATCACGACCTGCTGCCAATCTTTGCCACAAGAGGTCGTCTTTCAGAGGTCTTGTATGGCAAGCGCTCGATCAGCAAGGAGCAGGCAAAGAAGCTCGCCGCATTTTTCAGAGTCACGGCAGACCTGGTTCATTTGAGTCGCCCACGATAACATCGAGGCGACCAGCCGTGACCTAGGCAGGCAGTTCGTGTTCGTAGCGCCGCACTTTGATCTCGTCCTGATGCTTGCGCGCTTGGGCGAGATCGTAGGCCGCTTGCAGCCGTAGCCAGTGGTCGGCATTAGACCACCCAGCCTTCTCTAATCGGATGGCCATCTCGGCGGATGCCCGGAGCAGAGTGGAACCGCGGAAAAGTCGGACGTTTTCCGTCCCATTCGTTTTGGTCCCAATACGTTCGTATGGGCAGCTTCGACACCGGCTGCACCTACTCGGACGCGCGAGCAGACGATACATCCGAGGGTCCGAACCCACACTGTTGCCCAAGCGCATTCTGGAAGCGGTCAAACGAGTCCGCGATCTACGCGGCCTTGCGCCGCCGCAAGAGCATTGCGACACCCAGCGAGAGAGTTCCGAACAACACCACGCTGTTCGGCTCGGGAACCGGTCCAAACCACGCAAAATGCGATCCGTTGGGATCATCCACCAGGGACGAACCAAGCCCGGTCGGCGCAACAGCCTGATCGGAAGTGAAGTCGTAGCCTGTTGCATTATTCATTCCGACAATCGCGAAATTGCCTCCCGGCGTAAACGTGACCGTGCCGGGCGAATCACTCAGGTAGTGGATCGTACCGGGGCTATTCAAGTCATACCAGCCGAGAGAGTCGGTGTCCGCCGCGATATGCAGCGTGATCGTCTCCGACACATCTCCGCTCACTGAGAAGCTGACATTCGTCACCGAACCGCCATTCACAGAAGCCAGGTATTCGTCCAGAGGCGCTAAGCCCGCACCGCAGTTTCCGCCTCCGTAGATGCAATAGCCGACGTTGTCGTTGGCGGCGTCCCATGAGTTGTTGTTCCAGAACGGCGTCCCGGGATACGCATTCGGAGTCAGCACCGGCGGGGCGAACCAAGTCCCGCTGGACATCAGGTTCAGCGAGTTACCGGTCATGGAAAACACCAGGTCGTTATAGTCGTAGTCGCTGCCCACGCCAGGCTGACCCGCAAGGTCTTCAAAGCCGCCCCAATAAGTCTTCTGAGCCCAACCTGGCGCCGTGAGGAGCAGTGCGCCGCACAGGAGCAAACACGTTCTGACCGTCATTTTCCTTCCTCCATATTGATCGTGATCGCTGAAGCGCATGGTAAATCGCTCAGCCACGGCAATTCGTTCACGCCCCTAAGCACGGCAAGGACCATCTGCGCGCCATGAGGCAAGTCGTTGGATTTATGACGGTACTAAACCTACTAATGCTACGAAGTTATCGGAAAGAAAGACCAAACAATTGGCTGGACGGAACGATCT
>JBEKHQ010000440.1:0-4058 GCA_050012195.1 Bryobacteraceae bacterium
GCCGGTCGCGATCCGATGGGCGTAGTCGGCAGTCAGCTCCAGGAAAGCCTCGGTTGTTCCGTCTAATTGGTGGGCCGCCGCGGGCGGTGGAGTGCGGGCGCCTCCGGCGCGCTCCTCGAGCGCGTAGTCCAGAACGGCCGCGCCACCGTTGCCATGCTGTTTTGTCTTGCCGTTTACTTTGCGTAGCATATTCCGATTCCCTTTCGATGAATCCGCTGATCTCCTTGTTTAGGTGGCCGGTGGGCCACGCTTCTCTCTAGTAACCTTAGAATTCCTTATCCGCGTGGTCGCCGTTCTCTCTCATTTAGAGAGCGACGTCCCCAATTCCCAAATCGTAAAATCACTTCACGTTCGCGCTCCTAGCAGTTCCGGAACCTTAGGTTCCGCGGCACCGGCGTGCCGGTCCCGCGTCCAGCCCCGGTTCGAGCGATTTTTCTGGGACGCGCTCCGAATCGCGGTCTGCACCAGCCGGTGCGGATCGAGTATCAGCGCCACGGTTCCATTACCGAGGATGGTTGCGCCGGAAACGGTCGGTACGTCGCGGTACAGCTTGCCCAGGTTCTTGATGACGGTCTGATGATTTCCGAGCACTTCATCCACCACGAAACCGTATTGACCATCCTCGGTTTCCACCACCATGATCTGCTCGCGCTCCCCCCGCTCGCTCTCCATCTGGAAGTACTCGCTGA
Organism: Bryobacteraceae bacterium; assembly: GCA_050012195.1. Lineage (GTDB taxonomy): Bacteria > Acidobacteriota > Terriglobia > Bryobacterales > Bryobacteraceae > Palsa-89. The sequence goes on from JBEKHQ010000440.1 coordinate 690, forward strand.
GCCGAATATAAGGAATGATGGTTCCTCGCACGTTGGCAATGTGATTGCCATGCGCGTTCTCGATGTCTTTCCGAGTGAGTTCGACGCACTCGAGCGAGTTGGCCAGCGGCAGCACGAAATGAGCGTGGCCGATGCGAACCAGCAGCCCGTCGATGATGGCCAACGTTAAAGGAAGGCGCAGCGTTACTGTCAGCCCGGCGCCCGGCTGGTTGGCGATCTCGATGGATCCGTGCAGCGCTTCCACGCTTCGCCGAACCACGTCCATGCCCACGCCTCGGCCGGACACGTCGGTGACTTCGCGCGCGGTCGAGAAGCCGGGCGCCAGGATGAGCGAAACGATTTCCGCTTCCGAAAGACGGGCGGCGCCGTCGATGAGCCCCTGTTCCACCGCGCGAGCGCGCACGGCTTCGACATCCAGTCCGCGTCCGTCGTCCGTCACGCGGATCAGAACCTGGGCGCCCGAATGCAATGCGGAAAGATGCAGCGTCGCCCTGGAGCTCTTGCCGGCCGCGCGGCGAGCTTCGGGCGTCTCAATGCCGTGATCCATGCTATTGCGGATCAGATGCACCAGCGGATCGTTCAACTGATCGATCACGGTCTTGTCCAACTCCGTGTCGGCGCCCTCGAGCGTGAGCTCGACGTCCTTGTCCAGTTCCTTTCCAAGATCGTGGACCAGCCGGCGGAAACGCTCGAACGTTGTGCGGAGCGGCAGCATGCGGATGCTCATCGAGTTCTCGCGCAACTCCGCGGTCAGCCGGTCGACCTCCTCCGAAATCGCCAGAATGTCGGGATCCTCGCGCTGAGCCGAAATCTCGCTGAGCCGCGCCTGCACGGTCACAAGTTCGCCGATCAGATTAACCAATTGATCCAGCTTTTCAGCCGACACCCGAATACTGGACGCGCCGGCCGAACCGTTCCCGCCGGCCGCACTGCCGGATTTCGGCTTGGCTTCGCCCGTTCGGCCGGCCGGGCTTTGAGGCGCGGCGGGGGAACCAGGCGCGATCTCCAGCTCGCACTCTCCCTCGACGAAGATAAAGACGTCCCGGATCGCATCCGCCGCCACGCTGGTCGTGAGCAGCATGTTCCAGCCGACATAGCAGCGCTCCGGATCCATCTCGCTCAGGGGAGGCATCGCGCTCGGGTCGGTCTCGAGCTGGAGCGTCCCCAGTTGCCGCAACTCGCCCAGCAAGAGTAGCGGATTGGTCCCGTTCAGGAAAGCGTTCTCTCCGGGACGGAAATGGATGCGCCACTCGCGCGCCGCCGCGCCATCGTCGCAACGCGCTTCGACCACCCGCGCCGGAGCCGTTTCCCCGGCCGATGCATGCCTGCCGGTAACCCGGCCCAGCTCCGCGAGGATCTGCGCGGAACGGTCCCGGTCCGCCACCCCCGTGCCCCGAGCCTCGTCCAGCATGGCCTTGATCTGGTCGCCGGCGGCTAAGGTCAGGTTGATCAGTTCGGAAGTCGCCTGGAGCTTTCCCTTGCGCAGTTGGTCGAAAACGCCTTCCAGATCGTGAGCGAATCGGGCGATGTCGTCGAAACCGAACATCGCGCCCGACCCCTTAATGGTGTGCAGCGCCCGGAACGCGCGTCCCACGATTTCGGGATCGTCGCGTTTTTGATCCAGCAGCAGGAGCGCTGCTTCGAGCTCGCCCAACAGTTCGCGCGCTTCTTCCTGGAAGCTTTGCTGAAATTGGTCGATCACCCGATGATCCTTTTCACCACGGCCAGCATCTGCTCCTTGGTAAACGGCTTCACGATCCATCCGGTGGCGCCCGCCGCTTTACCTTCCTGCTTGCGCGACTCCTGGGATTCGGTGGTGAGCATAATAATGGGCAGGCCCTTGCATGCCGGATTGGCCCGGACTTTCCGGACCAGGCCGATCCCGTCCAGATTCGGCATGTTCAAGTCCGTGATCACCAGGTTTACCGGGCCGTTCAATTTCGTCAGCGCGTCCTGGCCGTCCACGGCTTCGATCACGGTGTAGCCGGCCTCGGAAAGAGTGAACTTGACCATTTGACGGATGCTGGCGGAATCGTCTACCGCGAGGATTACCTTACCCATCGCTCCCCTCTGAAGCCTGGTTCACGGGAGCAGCGGGGAACCCGGGCAGCCGGGCGAAACCCGAGTCGCCCAGAGCCGCGGCGGCCGCCTCCGACATCCGGCACCGAATTCCCACGCCACGGCGCTCGGCCTCCCGCCCAGCCGCCCAGAGCAATTGCATGGCAGTAAGGTCGATCTCAGCGGCGCGCTCGAGATCCAAGTCCAGATTCGTCCCGGCGGCCAGCCATTCGAGCAACACCGCTTTCAGTTCCGTTGCGGACGCCAGTGTAATCTGGCCCTCCAACCGGACCACACAGCAAGATTGGTGTCGCTCAAGCGTTAGGGGCATCGGTTCCTATTGCACTTATCGGTCGTTTGAGGTCGGCCAAAATGTGGGTGGGGACAAACTTGGACAATTCTCCGATTTCGGGGCGTCCGGAGTTGTGCGCCTCCGCAATGGTCCTTATCGGCCCTAACCAAGCGAGCGCGATCATTTACCGCGATTTGTTGCCGATATGAAACCCGGACGGGAATTTAGACCACCAATGAAGTCCCGCGCGGGACGATCGCAGGAGCACGACGAATGGTAGATCAACTCCAAGAACCAGCTTCGAACCGGATTCGAGCGCGATACCCGGCGCTGGGCCGATCACTCGCGCGTATGCTCGCGGTTATTCCGCGGCGGCGCGGGAAGGGTCCCGCGGGGCTGGACTGCGGTACGCTCCTCGAACGGGCGCTGGCCGATCTTGAAACCTTGAATGTCTCCACGGAACAGGATTTCCTTACGATCGGCGGGAAACTTGGGGAATTTGTCGCCGTGGCCCGTCAAATCTCCTCCGAAATGGCCGCTCTGAGCGAACTGATCTCCGGCGGCCATGGTCACCACGCTTCCCAAGTGTTGACCAGCGTCCTGGATCGATCCAGGCAGATCGAAACACGGGCCGCGGATGGCGACCGGGCGTTGGCGCGAGTGTGCGAATCCACGCGTCAGATCGGGGGCGTGTTTAGCGGCTTTCAGGACACCGTCGCAGTCTTCCGAGTGTTGGGATCCTTAACGCGCGTCGAGACGGCGAGGCTCGGCGGCACGGGCGCCGAGTTCGGCAATCTCGCCGAGGAAGTGACCACCCTCACCACCAGCATCGAGTCGAGCGGGCAAGGCATTCTGGACGCTTCCTCGACGGTGCGCGAGAATATACAGTCCACCCTCGCCAAGCTCGCCGATCTCCGCGCCGGCGAACTGAGGGAGCTGCCCGCGCTAATCGCCGGGATCATGACCAGCCTGGCATCGCTGGAAGACCGGCATCGGCTGGCGATGGAGGCCTCTCTCCG